>JAICLM010000074.1 GCA_025927435.1 Thermoleophilia bacterium
CCACGCGCTCGAGAAGCGCTACGGGCCCGTGCGCGCCCTCAAGGGCGTCGACCTCTCGGTGGAGGAGGGAGAGCTCGTGGGGCTGCTAGGGCCGAACGGCGCCGGGAAGTCGACGCTCGTGAAGATCGCCGTCGGGCTCGTACGCGCCTCGGGCGGCCGCGCCGAGGTGGCCGGCGCTCGAGCCGGCTCGCGCGATGCCCTCGCGGAGCTCGGCTACCTCGCCGAGCTCTTTCGCTTTCCGGGCTGGTACACGGCCGACGAGGTTCTAGCGCTGCATCAGCGGCTGTCGCGCTCCGACGGCGGCGCCGCCGAGCGGCGGCTTCTGCTCGAGCTCGTGGCGCTGGACGACGCCCGCGGTCGCCGCGTCGACGGCATGTCGAAGGGAATGCAGCAGCGGCTCGGGATCGCGCAGGCGCTTGTCGGCTCGCCGCGCGTGCTCGTCCTCGACGAACCGACTTCGGCGCTCGATCCCGCGGGTCGCCGCATCGTGCGCGTCCTGCTCGAGCAGATGCGCGACCGTGGCGTCTCCGTCCTGCTCAACTCGCACCTGCTCTCGGAGATCGAGCTCGTCTGCGACCGCGTCGCGATCCTGCGCGCGGGCGAGGTCGTCGCCGCCGGCTCGCCCGCCGAGCTCTCGCAGCCGCGCGGGGTGGAGCTCGAGACGGACGACGGGATGCGCACGATCGAGGGCGCCACGCGGGAGGACGCTCCGCGACTGGTGGCCGAGGCGGTCGCGGCGGGCCGGCGCGTCTACGGCGTCCGCGTCCTCACCTCGACCCTCGAGGACACGTATCTCGAAGCGGTGGGGGACGAGGTCTCGTGACCGCGGTGCTGACGATCATGGGCTACGGCTTCCGCGAGGCCGTGCGGCGGAAGGTGTTCGCGGTCGTCGTTCTGCTCACGGCGGCGTTCCTCGTTCTCTTCTGGCTCGCGACGCACTACGTCTTCACGCGGCTCTCGACGATCACGCCGCCGAGCGACGTCCAGGTCGACACGCGCACGTTCGCCGGTGCCTTTCTGCTCGGGCTCGCCATGTTCGCGACGCTCTTTCTCGGCGTCGTCCTGGCGGTCTTCCTGACGCTGGGCGTCGTCTCCGGCGACGCCGAACGCGGGCTCCTCCAGCCGCTCGTCGTGCGCCCCACCGGGCGGTCGACCCTGCTGCTCTCACGCTTCTTCGGTGCTGCGGTCGTCTGCATCGTCTACGTGCTCGCCGTCTACGGGATCGCCCTGGCGATCATCGACGCGGCCGGCAACTGGACGCCGCCCTCCCCGGTCGCGCCGGGGCTCGAGCTCGCCGGTGGAGTCGTGATCGTGATCGCCCTCTCGATCCTCGGCTCGGTCTTCCTCTCGTCGACCGCGAACGGGATCGCGGTCTTCATGCTCTTCGGCGCGGGCCTCACCGCCGGTCTGCTCGGGACGATCGGGCACGCTCTGAGCTCGCCGGCGATCGAGCACGCGTCGAAGATCGCCGCCTGGGCGCTGCCCTTCGAGGCGCTCTACCAGGACGGCCTGCGGCTGATCTCGAGCGACGCGAGCGGGCTCACGGGCTTCCTCCTCCAGCTCGGACCGTTCGGCGGCGCGTACGTGCACGGCTGGGGGATCCGCGTCTGGTCCGCGGCGTACCTCTGCGCCGCGCTCGCGCTAGCTCTCGTCCTGTTCCAGCGACGCGATCTCTAGCGCGACCTCACCGGCCAGGCGAGCATTCTGGGCAACGAGCGCCTTGTTCGCAGCCTCGGTTCGGCCGCCGCTCTCGCGGTGGAGGTGCGCGAGGACGTACGGCGTCACCGCCTGGCCGGTCACGCCTCCCGCCGCGGCCGCCGCGAGCGCCTCCTCGACGAGCGGCTCGACGTCCTCGAGCGGCTCGTCGGGCGGCCGGCCCAGCAAGAGTCCCGCGCCGCCGAGCTCCCAGTGCGCCGCGGCCACGCGCGCCGCCTCCTCGGCCGACTCGATGCGCGCCGAGACGGGTGGGCCGCCCTCCGCGGCGTAGAAGAGCGGGAGCGTGTCCACGCCGAAGCCGAGCACCGGGATGCCGAGTGACTCGAGCACCTCCGCCGTGGCCGGAACGTCGAGCAGCGACTTCACGCCCGCCGAGACCACGAGCGCGGGTGTGCGCGCGATTTGCGCGAGGTCGGCCGAGACATCCGGCGGATCGGGGAAGCCACGATGCACGCCGCCGATCCCGCCCGTCGCGAGAACGCGGATCCCGATCGCACGGGCGACCGCGAGCGTCCCGCCGACCGTCGTGGCGCCGATCGAGCCGTGGACGGCCGTCGGCGCCAGGTCGCGTGGGCCGACCTTGCGCGCGAACGGCCCGAACTGCTCGAGCTCTTCCTCGGTCAGGCCGACGCGCACCTCGCCGGCTAGCACGCCGACCGTTGCGGGGACGGCGCCGGCCTCGCGCACCTGCCGCTCCGACTCGAGCCCGACCGCGACGGCCTCGCCCGGTGGGAAGCCGTGCGCGACGAGCGTCGTCTCGAGCGCGACGACGGCGCCGCCCGCGGCGAGCGCCTCCCGCACCTCGGCGGCGACGCGGATCACGCCGAGCGCTCCATCTCCACGAACCGGCTCTCCTCGCTCCGCCGCACCTCGCGGAAGCCGGCGCTGCGGTACGCGCGGAGGGCCCGCTCGTTCCAGCGCGCGACCCAGAGCCGGAACGTGCGCGGCCGCCACTCGCGCCGCGCGTAGTCGAGCCCGGCGGCGATGAAGGGCTGCGCGAGGCCGCGGCCGGTGAGGTCGGGACGCATTCCGAGCCCCAGTCGCACCTCGTGTCCCTCGGGGACGAAGTTGAAGAAGCCGACGAGCTCGCCGTCGTCGTCCACGACCGCCCGCAGGTGTGTGCGCCGGGCCGGGTTCGCGAAGAGCTCGACGCGCCGCGGGTCGGCCGACGTGTCGTACCACTCGTACGGGAACTCGTAGCGCCACTCGGCGATCGCGGCCGCCTGTTCGTCGGAGATCGGCTGGACGTTCACGCCCCGCGCTCCATCCGGACGAACTCGTGCTCGCCCACGAGCTCGAAGCGGCGTACCTCGCGGCCCACCTCACGGAAGCCGAGCCGCTCGTAGACCCGGATCGCCCGCCCGTTCCAGGCGGCGACGAAGAGGCGGAAGGTCGCGGGGCTCCATTTGCGGCTCGCGTACTCGAGCTGTGCGTGGAGGAACGACTCGCCGAGCCCGCGGCCCGTCAGGTCGGGTCTCAGCCCGATCCCGACCTCGACCGCGCCGTCCGGCCAGTCGAAGTACCAGAACGCGTCGAGACACTCTCCGTCCCCGAGCACGGCGCGATAGTGCCCGGCCCGGGCCGGGTCGCGCATGTCGGCGGCGTCGTGCGGGTCCGAAGCGAGGTCGTAGAAGTCGTACGGCGGCTCGTAGTGCCACGTACCGACCTCGCGCCCGTGGGCGTCGTTCCACTCCTCCACCTTCACGGCAGCGAGCCTATGTTCGCAACGCAGCGGGCCGCCGCGTCGAGTCCGCGCCTCGCCGCTTCCTCGAGCGAGCCGCCCACGAGGAAGCCCGCGGCGAGCGCGTCGCCGGCGCCTGTGGGGTCGACGACGTCCGCGTCGACTGCGGCGAAGTCGAGCTTCGCGTCCTCCGTGAACACGGTGCAGCCGCGGGCGCCGCGCTTGAGCACGCCGACCGGCGCGGTGAGGTACGCGCCGCCCAGGAGCTCCCACTCCGCCTCGGTCGCGAAGAGGACGTCCGGCGCCAGCTCGTCGAGGAGCTCGCGGAACCGCACCGGCCCGAAGCTCCGGATCTCGGTCCAGGCCGCGACGTCGACCGAGACGCGCGCACCCTGCCCGCGCGCGAGGCGCGCGGCGAGGAGCGCCGTTGCGGCGATGGGCTCGCGCAGGAGCGCGTAGCCGGAGAGGTGGAGGACGTCGCACGCGACCCAGCGGGCGTCGAGCTCCTCCGGCGCGAAGGAGGGCGCAACGCCACGGTCGGAAGCAAGCGCGCGGTCGCCGGCGTCCACGATCGAGATGACGACACCGGTCGCGCCCTCGCCCACGGGTCCGACGAGGTCGACTCCACGCCCTTCGAGCTCCCGCGCGACGAGCTCGCCGGCGGGGTCGTCGCCCCGCTTCGCGATGCAGCGCGCGTCGGCGCCGAGCTCGGCCGTCCAGGCAGCGACGTTCCCCGCCTGCCCCCCCGCGCCGGCCACGGTGGACGCGCGCACGTCGCCGCCGGGCGCGAGCGGTTCCGCGAGCAGAACGATCACGTCGAGCAATACGTCACCGAGAGTTGCGATGCGCAAGGCACAATCGTCCCATGGAGTCGGGGAGGAGTAGCGCCAGAGCGCGCGATTTTCTGCTGGGAGGGCTCGTGGGTGGTGCGGCAGCGGTCGCGGCTGCCCGGCGCCGCCGCATGGTGCGACGCCGTCGCGAGCAGCGGCTGGAGCGGCCGGCCGGCCTCGCCGCGTTCGAGGGCGCCCCATGCTTCGAGGAGCTGATCGAGGAGCACGCCGCGCGGACCGACGGTTGAACACGTCGTTTCCTAACGCGCATCGGCGAGAATGCTCCAGCTGATGGTCCGGCCGGTCCGCCTCATCGCGCTGCTCGCGGTTCTCGTTGCCGTGGGCGTCGCGCTCGCTGCGCCCGGCTCCGCGTCCGCGCGGCTGACTCCGCGGGGTGTCGTCGGGTCCGGCGTTGTCATCGTCGACCGGATGAGCGACGCCACGTTCGCCAAGCTCGCCAAGCGTGGCGCCGTCGGCCTGCTCCGGCCCGGCTACGGCCCGACGACGAACCGTCGCCGTGCCCTGGCCGAGCTCGTGCGCGGCACGGAGGTGAACGCGCGGCTCGGCGGCGTCCCGGCCGGGAAGCCGCTGCTCAACACGAACAAGGCCAGCGTCTATCCGAACTGCCACACGTGCATCGTCGTGCAGCTGCCGCCGCGGGGCGCGCCGACCGCCAACAACCGTCTCTACCGGATCGCGGTGATCGGGGGCGGCTTCCACGGCTTGCTCCGGTCGCCGACCACGCACATCCCCGGCCTCGTCTCGATCGTGGACATCGCGCCCACCGCGCTGCCGGGGCATCCCTCGACAACGCTCTCCTGGACTCCTTCGAAGAATGCAATCGGTCAGCTGACCCGTCTCGACCACGCGATCGGGGCGAACAACCGGCTCAAGTTCGCGGCCCTCTTCATCCTCGCGGGAGTCCTGCTCGCGCTCGCCCTGCTGGGCCTGCGCGCGGCGGTGACCGCCGTCCCGGCCGCGCTGCTCGTCAACCTCGCCCTGGGGATGGGACCGGTCTCGAACGAGGTGCTCCTGTGCGCCGCGATCTCGGCGGGGACGGCGCTCGTTGCGTTCGGGCTCTCCCGACTCTGTCGCAGCGAATCGGCCCTGCTCGCGCTCTACGGCGGGGTGGTCGCGCTGTATGCCCTCGTCATGGTCGCGCGGCCGGAGTGGCAGGCGGTGAACCCGTTCGGGCCGACGCAGAACTCGCGCTTCTGGGGCATCGGGAACCAGATCGAGACGCTGCTGCTCGCGCCGCTGCTCGCGGGCGCGTTCCTCGCCCGACGCCGCTTCGGAGTTCTCGGCTTCGGTCTATTCGGCGTCTTCGGCCTCTTCGTGATGACCGACAACCGGCTGGGGGCCGACGGCGGTGGTGCGATCGCGCTCGGGGTGGCGCTCGCAGTGCTCGGGACGCGCCTGTTCAAGCTCAGCGCAAAGGGCTTCGTGGGCCTGCTCGGGTCGGCGGCGCTCGCCGTGCTCTGGATCGTCTCGCAGGGGCTCGCCCAGCCGGGCCCGAATCACCTGCGCAGCGCCTTCTCGGACGACGGCGCCGGTCTTCTCTCCTCGCTCGAGAGCCGGGTGCCGCTCTCATACCTGCCCGCGCTGCACGCCTGGCAGATGGTCGTTCCGCTCCTGTTCGTGCTCGCGGCCGCATTCGCGCTCGCGTGGCACCGTGCCCGCCAGCCGTCGACCCGCGACATCCTCCTCGCCTTCGGCGTCGCCATCGTGACGTCGCTGCTCGTGAACGACTCCGCCGCGTACGAGCTCACCGCCGGGATCGCCGTGGTCGGCGCGCTGGCCCGGTTCGCGCCGGCTCCGGCACCGGCCCGCGTGCCCGTGCTCGTGCCGGCGATCTCGCGCCTCTTCTCGCGGGCGAAGCTCGAGCCCGAGCCGGTGCCCGTGCCGCTGCCGAGCGAGTCGCCGCCAGGCTGAACCCGCCTGCGCCGCTGGTACCGTCCGCAGCCGTGCCGATCTACGAGTACCGCTGCCCGAACGGACATCACTTCGAGCGGTTCCAGGCGATGACGGCTCCGGCGCCGGAGGCGTGCGACGAGTGCGGCGCCTCTCCCGTCGAGCTCGTCCTCTATCCGGTCGCTATCCACTACAAGGGGTCGGGCTTCTACACGACCGACTACGGCAAGGGGAAGGCCGCGAAGAAGGAAGGCGACGGCGGCTCGTCGGGGGGCGAGAGCGGGAAGACCGACTCGAAGCCGGTCGAGAAGAAAGCCGCCGCCGGCAGCGACTAGCCTCGATCTCCACGTCGTTTCTTTACGTCGCTCGTCGAGAATGCGGCACCGATGGTCCGGCGGGCCTGCCTTCTCCCTCTCCTAGCGGTTGTCGTCGCAGCCGCGATCGCGCTCGCGGCGCCGGGGCCGGCCGCGGCGCGCCAGACGCCGCCCGGCGCCCCGTTCCACGTCTACGTCCTCGACCAGATCGACCACGCGACGTTCGAGGCGCTCGCGCACCGGGGAGCCGTCGGGCTCCTGCGTCCGGGCTACGGCCCGACGGCGAACCGCCGCCGCGCGCTGGCGGAGCTCGTGCGCGGAGCGGAGGTGAATGCGCGGCTCGGCGGCGTCCCGAGCGGCAAGCCGCTGATCAACGCGAGCAAGGCTCACGTCTTCCCGAACTGCCACCTGTGCATCGTCGTCAAGCTGCCGCCGCGCGGCCGCCCACTGCCGAACCACCGGCTCTACCGGATTGCCGTGATCGGCCGCGGCTTCCACGGACTACTCATCTCGCCGACGACGCGCATCCCGGGACTCGTCTCGATCGTCGAGGTCGCGCCGACGGCGCTCGGCCACGCGCGCGGCGGCCTTTCATGGACGCCTTCGCGCGGCTCGGTCGGCCATCTCGACCATCTGCGGGCGCAGATCCACGGCGAGGAGCGGCTGAAGTACGCGTGCATCTTCATCGTCGCCGGGCTCGTGATCCTGCTCGCCCTGCTCGGCTGGAGCGTCGCGGCGCGCACCGCCATCCCCGCGGCGCTGCTCGCCAATCTCGTCGTGGGCGCGCTCCACGTCTCGAACGAGATCGGGATCGTCGCGCTGTTCACGACCGTGAGCGTGGCCGGCGCTCTGTGTCTTGCCCGCGTCTGCCGGGACGACCTCGCGCTGCTCGGGCTGATCGTCCTCGTCCTGCTCGCATATCTGATCGTGTTCGTGGTACGACCCGAGTTGGCCGCGGTGACGCCGCTCGGCCCCGACCAGAACCTGCGCTTCTGGGGGATCGGCGACCAGATCGGGACGCTCCTGTTCGCCCCGCTTCTGGCAGGGGCGGTGATCGCGCGGCAGCGGCTCGGCTGGGTGGGCTTCGTGGCCTTCTCCCTTCTCGCGCTCTTCGTCATGACCGACAACCGGCTCGGAGCGAACGGCGGTGGCGCGATCGGGCTCGGCATCGCGCTGGCCGTGCTCGCCGCGCGCTTCTCGCGACGCGGCCGGCTCGCGCTGGTCGGGGCGGTGACCACCTCCGCGGCGATTGTGCTCGGGATCGTCCAGCACGGCCTGGCCTCGCCGGGCCCGAACCACCTGCGCAGCGCGTTCACCAGCGGGATCGGGGGCTTCCTCGACGTCGCTGCGCACCGAGTGCCGCTCGTCTATGCACCCGCCGTGCACGACTGGCCGCTGACGCTCCCGCTCGCCGTCCTGCTCGTCGTTAGCGGCGTGCTCGCGTTCCGGGTGACGCGGGCGCGGGCGGCGCGCGACCTCCTGGTCGGGCTGACGAGCGGCTTGATCGCCTCGCTGGTCGTGAACGATGCGACGGGATTCATGCTCGCGGGCGGCATCGCCTGCGCGTGCGCGGTCGCGCGCTTCACGCCGAGCGGTGCGCCGATCCGTTTGTCCGCGCTCGCGAGGCTCCGCGCGGCGACGGCCGAGTCGCCGCCGAGCTAGCGGTAGCGCGGACCCAGCCGCACACCGAGCAGGCGTCCGACCCGAGCGAGGAACCGCCGCGCGAGCACTGGCTTCTGTGGGGTGCCGAGGACTTTGAAGTCGAACGAGAATCCGCAGGCCGCGTGGCCGGGTGTGCGTGCGCGCGCGAGGACGGTGCCGTTGGTGCTGCGGAATTCAAAGGTGACGGGCGGCCGGTAACGGATCAGGGGGCAGTGGTAGATCCCGATCCGCGGTGCGGTCGGCAGCGCGTCGAACCAGCGGCGGATCTTTGCGACCTTCGCCGGATCGCTGACGTGACGCGAGGGGCCGCGCGTTATGTGGACGTCGATCGACCGCACGCCCGTCGGAATCCTGGTGGCGGGATGGCCGACGAGCGCGAGCGCGGCCGCGAGCGACAGCACCATGTGAGCGAGCGTGGCCATCCCGGCGTAGATACGGCACCGCCTGTCCCGGCGTCACGCCGAGCTACTTGCCTAAGCCGCCGTTCCCGACGACGCAGCCGGGCGCAAAGGGGCTGCCCCTCGGCGGTCGCTGCGGCGCCGACCGGCCGAGCACGGTGTCGATCACCCGGATGTTCTCCGCGCTGCCGATGATCACGTCGCCGAGCGAGTTCGTGATGTTCGTCCCGCCGAGCCGGCAGTGGACCGCGTTGCCCGCCCTGAACTTCACCCAGGCGAGCTGCATGAGCTTCCAGGTGGAGAGATCGGTCGCGATCGGCTTCAGCAGCGAACTGCCGCTGAACGGAAGGGAGAAGAACCGCGTCGGGCTCGACAGCTTGGCCAGCGTCGCCTGCTGGACGAGCTGCTGGTTGTGCTGGCGGTCGAAGTCCGTCCAGGACTGATCGAGCTGGTTCTCGCGGATGCGGGAGAAGATCAGCGCCTGGTGTCCGTCCATGTGCGTCGGCCCCTTGTGGAAGCGCCAGCCCTGCCACTTGAGGCACCGTGACTGCGTCGGGTACGGGCAGTCGAAGCGGTTCGAGAGGATGTTCTCCGGCACGTTCACCGTGATCCCGCCGACGGCGTCGATCAGCTTCTCGAACTGGTTGAAGTCGACGATCACGACGTGGTTGATCGGCAATGACTTGCCGATGAGCGCGTCGATCGTCCGCACTGCAAGCTCGGGCCCGCCGAATTGCATGGCCGCGTTGATCTTCTGCTGGCCGTGGCCGGG
>JAICLM010000096.1 GCA_025927435.1 Thermoleophilia bacterium
CGGTTGGGTGCCCGCCTCCTGGCAGGCACCGCTCCACGACTCGAAGCTGTCCGCAGGTGCGGCGGTCAGGGTCACCTCGTCGAAGGCCGGAAACTCTCCGCTCGTGCAGGTGGTGTTCGGACACGAGATCCTCCCGTCGGAACTGGTCACGGTCTCCGCTGGGTCGTTACCCTCGAAGGCGACGGTGAGACTCGTCGGCGTGAACGTCGCAACGACCGTGCGGTCCGAGTCCATCGTGATCGTGCACTCGTCCGTTCCGGGACATTCGAAGACACTCCACCCGACGAAACCCGTCGTGGTGGCCGGCCTCAGCGTCACCTGATCACCGGCCGTGACCGTGTACAGACACGACTGGCCGTTGTCGCGTGTCTGCGTGATGTCGCAGTCAGACCCGGCGGAGACGGTGACCAGCCCATTCTCACCGGTCACGATGACCTGGAGGGTCACGGTCGCAGCAGTCGCGGCGTTCGAGCGCGTTGACGCTGCACCTACGAAGACAAGCGTCGCGACGAGAGCCAGCACGCGGACTAGTCCACGAAAACTGGATGACTCACGTTCTGCGGCTGAACGACGAGTCGTGGCGCCTCCTTGTGACTACAGAGACAGGATCCCACCCGTTAGGGAGCGTGTCAATCGCACCGCCTGAAGACATCTTCCTCCCGGGTCCGAACCTCTCGACTGAGCCGGCGTGCCGCGAGACACACCAGCTGCGCCGGCGACCGGCATTCGCTGCAGGCGAAGATCGTCGCCCGCCCGTCCCACCCGGCTACGGCGAAGCTACGTGCGCTAGGGGCGAACGCGGTGGCCTCCAGGCGTGGGGCACGCGTCCGAACTGATGTCACGAGCTCGCCGCCGGGGACGGTCCACACCTTTGCGAGCCCGTCCTCGCCGACGGTTGCCAGATAGCGGCCGTCGGCGTTGAACGCGATGCCGCTGACCAACTGGGTGTGCCCGGTGAATCGCGTGAGGAGCTGCTGCGTGTCGACATCCCAGATCGAGACGGCTCCACTCGCGTCCCCCGCCGCGAGGAGTTCCCCCGTGGGATCGAAGGCGATGCTCGTCAGCCGATGCGGCGTGGGCAGGACGGCAACGGCAGTGCCGTCATCGCTCCGCCACATTCGAACTGTCCTGCCTCGGGCGGCCGCAATCAGGCGCCCGTCGGGCGAGAAAGCGACCCCGTCGACGACGGCTCCAGGACCTCCGAGCGTCCGCACCGATTCCCTCCGCCTCCAACGCCAGACGCGCACGGTTCCCATCTGGCCGCCTGCGGCGACGAGACGACCATCGGGCGAGAACGCCGCGTCGTGCAGAGGTCCGCCCTGGGGTCCTCCGAGAGTCGTCGGCGGCGCGGCGGTGGAGAGTTTCCAGATCCTCAACTTGCCGTCGTCGCCTCCCGCGAGTACGTATCGACCACTGGCATCGAACCGGGCGATCTCGACCCAATCTCCGCTGGCCCGTCCGCTCTGCATGGTTCGAAGGAGCGTGCCGCTCCTGATGTCCCAGACTCTTGCGGTTCCGTCCTTGCCCGCGGTCAGGAGGTGCTTTCCGTTTGGATCGAACGCCACGGAGAGCAGCGCCTTTCGATCTGATGAGACATGTGGTGGCGAGGACCGGACCGCCGCCAGAACGGGGTCGGCGGCCACCGACCAGAATCTCACCGTGCCATCGTCGCTGCCAGTCAGGACGGTCGCACCGTTCGAAGCGAACGACGCGCTTTCGACGTTTCCGGTGTCCCCCCGGAGTTGGGCGAGCATCTTCCCGTTCCTGACATTCCAGATCCCCGCTGTCTCGTCCTGGCTCGCCGTCGCGAGCAACGACCCGTCAGGGTTGAAGGCCACGTGCATGACGGCGCCGTCGTGACCGCTGAGCGCCACCGTCTCTCCCGTTCGCAGATCCCAGATGCGAGCGTTGTTGTCTTCGAACCCTGCTGCCACGTGGTGGCCGTCGGGGCTGACTGCGACCGACCAGACGAAGCCCTCTCGCGGTCGCCGAACGGTGCGCTTGTGCGTCCGCAAGTTCCAGACGGTCACGAGCTTGCCGGTGGCGGCGATCAATTGCGAGCCGCTTGAATCGAATGCGACGTCTTGGACGGTGAATGTTCCGTCCGGGAGCGCGAGGGGCGGGCCGTCCCGCCTCCCTGTTCCGGAATGCCACAGGTGGACGAAGCCGTCGGAATCCGCGGTTGCGGCCAGACTCCCATCCGGGCTCAATGCTCCAGCGGCGGCCCTGGAGCGGACGAGGCTTGCGAGCCGTGAAACGCGACCTCCAGTCGTCGACCACACGGTGGCGCCTCCGTAACGGCCAGCCCCGAGCAGTCGTCGCCCATCGCGGCTGAAGCTCACACTCTGGAGGGCGTGGCGATGGCTGAGTCGCAGTGTCGCGACGACCTTTCGCGTACGGCCGTTCCAAATCCGGACGCTGCCGTTACCGAGCGCGGCCGCGATCAGGCGCCCGCCCGGTCCACCCTCCACGTCGAACACGCGTGCGCCAGCGGCGATCTGTGAGCGAAGCCGCGAAGCGCGCAACGCCTGACGAAGCGAATTGATCGCCTCGCCCGTCTCGGCGATCGTCGTGGCGCGCGCGGCCAGCACGAGGCTTTGCGCAGGATCGACGTCGAGCTTGGCTATCGCCTCTGCTGCGAACTGCCGTGACGTGGCCAGCTTCGCGCGATGGTCCGCATGACCCCGCTGAATCACGGCATAGATCGCCGCGATCGTCGCGAGCAACGTCAGCAAGGCGAGCAGGCCGATCCCGCTCCCTACGAGCCGCCTCGTCCGCCGGTGCTGCCGTGCGTCCTCCCCCGTGAGCTCGTATTTCTCGGTCCCCCGGATGGCCGCCGCGAGTGTCGCGGCTCCGTCCAGGAAGCGGGGATCGCGCGTCGCGGTGCCAACCACGGTTACACCCGTCAGATCGACCCACAGAGGCTCTGCATCGAAGATGCCGTAGAGCGCCGGGGGGAGTGCGTCTGTCTGCGCGGGGTCGAAGTCGCTCCTGCCGTCGTCCCAGGCCAGAGAGCCCTCGGTCAAGGCGATGAAGAGCCGGTCGCGCGGCTTGTTCGCGCACCACGTCGTGACCTCTTCGTTCACCCAGTGGCTTTGGGCTGCCGGAGGCGACGCCAAGAGCACAAAGCTGCTCGACCCCATGAGCGCGCCGCGGATCTCGCCGCCCAGATCCGCCGCGGCCGCCAGGTTCGTCTGATCGCGAAAGACGCGCGGCGGCCACCATTCCCGCCACTTGTAGGGTGGACGGGCGATCCGGTTCAACGTGCGTTGGAGCGCGGCCGCAAGATCATTGTCCGCCGCATGGCTGTAGGAGATGAACGCCTCGTACTCTCTCGCTGGCCTTGCCACCGTCCTCGGATCCCGTCGCGAGTCAGCCGGCAGCCCGGCCGCGGTCCGGTTGCGCGGCGCCCGACCTCTTCTCCGCGGCCTCCGCCTGGGCGATGAACGTATCGACGTCCTGCCGCACGAGCGTTTCGACCTGGGCCGCGAACCTCGGAAACGCGTACTGATGATCCTGCGCGTGGTATGGCCCGGTGAGCTCGAAGAACATCCACCCCTGGGCCTTCAAAGCCTCTGCGGTGCGCCGGTACATGCGGTAGTTCTCCCCGTAGCGGAAGAAGCTCTCGAGTGCCGCGGAGGTCGCGACGACCAGGCTGAGGCCGAAGGTCACCCAGCCCAATCCTTCGGCCACGTCGGCCGACCGGAGGTTCAGGCTGATGAGCGCCGGGACGGTGACGCCACCGACAATCGTCACGAGTCGCAGCGCGTGATAGCGGCGCTGGTTGCTCCCCGACCTTCGTTCGAACCAGAGCAACTGCTCGAGCCAGCGACCGTGTAGGAATCGCTTCTGGAGATCTTCGAGCGCAAGGCTGTCGATCATCTCGCTGAACTCCCGCCTCAGCTGAGAGGAGTACGCATCACTCGCTGCGCTTGCCCTTCTAGGCACTAGCTTCTCCCGCACAGGATGTGCTCGAGCTCGACCAGCTGATTCTCGCGCACTCCGATCGCCTGCACCAGGCCGGAGGCAGCAAGAGACATTGCTCGCTCGTCGGATTGCTCGCCGCGGCAGGCAGCCGCCACAGCATCTGCAGTGCGACCCGAACCGTCGATCGCGAGCACCGGCCGGTCAGAAGCGATGCTTGCGTCGGCGTCGGCGTAGGCGATGTCGCCGCCGTTGACGATCGCCGTGGCAGACGGTGCGGCGCCCGCCAGCACATCGGCAACTCGGGCGATCCAAACTACCTCGTCGCCCCACTTCTCCCCTGGGACGAGCACCACATGCGTGTGGTTCGGCTCCAAGTTCGCCTGCTCCGCGCTGGGCGTCGCTTCCGGCTCAGCCGCGAGCGAGGCGACGACGACGCCGATGAGCGGGAAGCGGCGCCCTCGGGCCCGCGCCTGCCCGAGTAGCCGCATAACGCCTTCGTCCGTGCCGCCGTCGACGACGACGGCACCGACCCGCTCCGCCAACTCGCCGAGCGCCTCGATCACCGGGCGCACCCGGGCCATCTCGTCCGCGCTCATCCGTTCCGCACCGCCGACGACGACGAGCGTCTTCAGCGGGGGCTCGAGCCCAAGCTCTTCGACCGCAGCCGGCAAGTCCTCGAGCCGATCGGGACGAACTTTTCTCATTGCTCGGATCGTACGCCGAGCCTTGCCGTCCGGAAGACTGTCCTCGTGCCGCGCTGAAGCGGCTTGATCAGCGGAAGCTCAGGGAGACGCGTCCGGAGTGGGCAGCCCTGGGCTCGGGCCAGTGACCCCAGCTTACGACGCAGCGAAACGCCTGTGGCTACTCGAACCACATGAGGGTTGCGAGGATCACATAGAGCCCCACCAGCGCCGCGCCCTCGAACAGGAGCGCCTCGCCGTCGCCCGTGATCTGCCACATGGCAAGGGCGGTTATGACGAGTGCGCCGATGAAGATCGGGCTGAGCACGAATGTCAGGTGCGTCGTGAACGCGAGCGAGAGCAGCACGAGCGCAGGGAAGAGGAACGCGGCGATCTGCGCGACCGAGTTCTTCACGACCGAGATAGAGAGGTCTGACTTGCCCTTCGCCGCGAGGCTGACCCCGACGACGTTCTCGACCGCGTTCCCCGCGATCGCGACGATCACGAGGCCCGTGAACGCCTTCGAGATGCCGAGGGCCTCGACCGCCGGATCGAGCGCGTCGATGAACCAGTCCGAGACGAGCGCCGCTGCGATGCCCGCGACTGCGAGCACGACAAGCGCAGGCCCGAACGGCAGCGCCGACCGTGCCGGCTCGGCGTGCGCCTCCTCGGCGGGCGTGTCGGAGCGCAGGTAGTTCCACACCCAGAGCCCGTATACGGCGAGGAGCACGATCGCGCCGACAATGGAGATCGCCGTCTCGTGGCCGCTGGCCCGATCGCCGACCTGGTGCGAGAGGCCGAGCAGCACGATCATCCCGATCGCGAGCAGCAGCAGCGTGGCCGTGTCCTGCGGCAACCGCGGCCTGAAGCGCATCGTGCCGTCCGAGGCGGCGCGGGAGCCGGCCACGATCGCGAGGCCCAGGACGAGCAGGCCGTTCGCGAAAAGCGAACCAAGGATCGAGGTGCGCGCGACGACGAGCTCGCCGGCCGAGAGCGCGAAAAGAACGATGAAAAGCTCGGGAAGGTTGCCGAGCGTCGACTGCAGCGCCCCGGTCACTGCCGGCCCGAAGCGCTCGCCAACGGACTCGGTCGCGATCGAGATCGCCCACGCAAGACCACCGAGTGCGGCCGCCGCGACAGCGAACACGACTACGGGCTCGGCGTTCGCGAAGTGGAGAATGCCGGCGACCACGGCGAGCGCCGCGATCGCCGCCAGGATCGACGCATTGCGGCGCACCATCACATTCTGTCCAGCCGCGAAGGATCAGACGAGTCGGCGTTGCTGTGCCCAGCGCGAGAGCTCGTGGCGGGACGTGAGCTGGAGCTTGCGAAGCACGCTCGACACATGCGCCTCCACCGTCTTGATCGAGAGGTGGAGACGGGCGGCGATCTCCTTGTAGCGGTAACCGCGCGCGATCAGCTGCAGCACCTCGCGCTCGCGGGGCGTCAGATTGTCGAGTTCGGCGTCGCCGCCGAGTGGCTCGCCGGTCCGGAACGCGTCGAGGACGAAGCCGGCCAGACGTGGCGAGAACACGGCGTCTCCCTGGGCGACACGCTCGATCGCGTCCTCGAGCTCGCCGCCCGAGATCGTCTTCGTCACGTAGCCTCGGGCGCCCGCGCGAATCACGCCGATCACGTCCTCGGCGGCATCAGAAACCGACAGCGCGAGGAACTTCACGGCGGGCCGCTCCTGTGTCACTCCCGCGATCACGCCCTCGCCGCCACCGTCCGGAAGGTGGACGTCGAGCAGCACGACGTCCGGGTCGAGCTCGCGGATCAGAGGTACTGCGTCGGCGACGGTTCCTGCCTCACCGACGATCTCGACCGAGGTCGCAATCTCACCACGCACGCCTGCGCGGAACAGCTCGTGATCGTCGACGAGCACGACGCGGCGCTTCACGATTCGCTCCGTGGCAGGCGTAGCTCGACCTCAGTCCCGGATCCGGGAGCGGTGACGAGGGCCGCCGTCCCCCCCGCGCGCTCGAGGCGTCCCTCGATTGACTCGGTGAGGCCGCGCCGATCGGGAGCGACCGCGGCGCGGTCGAAGCCAGCGCCGCGGTCGCGTACGAACACGGAGACGGCGTCGGAGCCGACCTCGGCGTAGACGGAGATCTCGGCGGCTCCGGAGAACTTCGCCGCGTTCGTCATCGCCTCGCGCGCCGCGAGCACGAGCTGGCGCGTGCCGTCGTCGAGCCTAGCGTCACCAGCGCTCGCGAGCTCGACCGGCACGCCGTGCAGCTCCTCCACGTCTGCCGCAGCATCGGCGAGCGCCGCGACGAGACTCTCCGCGTCAGCTACGCCGCTGCCGTACAGCCACCGGCGCAGCTCGCGCTCCTGCCGGCGCGCGATCGTGGCCACCCGCGCCTGGTCGCCCGCGTGGCGCTGGATCAGTGCGAGCGTCTGCAGGACAGAGTCGTGGATGCGCGCAGCGACCTCGGCTCGCTCCTGCAGGCGGATCCGCTCGGTCCGCTCCACCGTCAGCTGCCACACCCATGGGCCGACCACGAGGAGGAGCGCACCGGCCACGGCGCCCGGCGCGATGAAGCCGCCGCTCGCACCGTTTCGGCCGAGGAAGATCACGGCGCCTGCGACCAGCAAGGCGACGCCGAGCCGCGGCAGCGAGCCGCCCGGGCGCAGCGAGCCGCCCGCGGCGAGAACGGTGACGAGCCCGGCGGCGAGCAGCGTCGCACCGAGCAGCGCCGTCCCCGAGAGGCCGAGCGCGAACAGGATCGCGGCCGACGCGACGGCGAACAGGATCGCCGCGGGCAGGGCACGCCGGCCCCTCGCATAGATCCACAGCGCGAGGTAGACGAGGATGCCGGCGCCGCCCGCAAGCGCGAGAATCGCGAAGACCAGCCGGACGAGGGTCGCGTCGACGGCGAGGCGGGCCGCGATGCCTCCGCAGACGCCCGCGATCAGGCGGTC
>JAICLM010000095.1 GCA_025927435.1 Thermoleophilia bacterium
CGAAGGATAAAGTCGCGCCTTCGTGGCTGGGATGACGGCAGAGGACGTCTACGCGCTCACGAGCGTCGGAGATCCGCGCCTGTCGCCCGACGGCCGGCGCGTCGCGTACGTCGTCAGCCGGACCGACGAGGAGGCGAACACCTACCGCACCGCGATCTGGGTGGCGGCGCTCGACGGCTCCGAGGAGCCGAGGCAGTTCACCTCCGGCGAGCGGAACGACGGCTCGCCGCGCTGGTCTCCCGACGGGCGGTGGCTCGCCTTCGTCTCGAATCGCGAGGGAGACGAGAAGAAGGCGAAGGGACAGCTCTACGTCCTCCCCGCCGACGGCGGCGAGCCGCGGAAGCTGACGGACGGGAAGGAAAGCGTCGAGTCGATCGCGTGGTCTCCCGACTCGACCCGCATCGCGTTCGCGCGCCGCGTGCCCGACGAGGCGTACGAGGAGGAGGACGACCGCAAGCGCGCGCCGCGTCGCTTCACCCGCGTCTTCTTCAAGCTCGACAGCGTCGGCTGGATCGGCGACCGCCGCAAGCACGTCTTCGTCGTCGGTCTCGACGGCGACGACGAGCAGCAGCTCACCGACGGCGACTGCGAGAACGACACTCCGACGTGGTCGCCCGACGGCAAGCGGATCGTCTTCTGGTCCATGCGCGGCGAGCGCTGGGACGTGGAGTTCGTCGAGGCGCTCTACGAGCTCGAGCTGGATTCCGAGAGGGCCGAGCCGAAGCGGTTGTCCCAGCCGGACGAGTCCGCGAGCAACGCCTCGTTCTCTCCCGACGGCTCGCGCATCGGCTACATCCACTCACCGGAGGACGGCACGTACCCCCATCACAGCCAGATCGCCGTGATGAACGCGGACGGGAGCGACCGCCGCATCCTCACGGCCTCACTCGACCGGCAGTGCGCTCCGTTCCCGCTCGCCCGCGAGCCGGTCTGGGACGGCGAGCGCATCGCGTTCGCGGTGGAGGACGGCGGCAACGTTCATCTCTACACGGTCGCGGGGGACGGGTCTGCCGAGCCCGAGCTCCTCGTCGGCGGCGAGCAGTTCACCGGCCTCTTCGACCTCGTCGACGGTGTGCTCGTCTACACGGCGAGCACGTACGACCGACCGCACGAGCTCTTCGCTGGAGACGGGAAGCGCATCACCTCGGTCTGCGACGACTTCGTCGCCGGCCGGCAGCTCGCTTCCGTCGAGAGGTTCACCGCCGAGTCGGCCGACGGCACCGAGGTCGACGCGTGGCTCGTGCGTCCGCCCGACTTCGACGAGGGCAAGCGCTACCCGGTGCTCCTCACGATCCACGGCGGCCCGTTCTCGCAATACGGCACCGGCTTCTTCGACGAGGTCCAGGTGTACGCAGGAGCAGGTTACTGCGTCCTCTTCTCGAACCCGCGTGGCGGCTCCGGCTACTCCGAGGACTGGGGACGCGCGATCCGCGGCACCGGCAACGGGGACGGCCCCGGCTGGGGCACCGTCGACTACGAGGACGTGATTGGCGTCGTAGACACCGCGCTGGCGAAGTACCCCTTCCTCGACGCGGACCGGCTCGGCGTCCTCGGCGGCTCGTACGGCGGCTACCTGACCTCGTGGATCGTCGGGCACACGAAGCGGTTCAAGGCGGCACTTTCCGAGCGTTCCGTCAACCACCTCGTGAGCGCCTTCGGCTCGAGCGACCTGTTCTGGGTCTTCGAGCGCCAGTTCGGCGGGCCGATGTGGGAGGACGTCGAGGCCTGGCTGCGCATGTCGCCGGCGACCTACGCACGAGACATGGAGACGCCGCTGCTCATCGTCCACTCCGAGACCGACCTCCGGTGCAACATCGAGCAGGGCGAGCATCTGTTCACCCAGCTCCGCTTGCTCGGCAAGGAGGTCGAGATGCTCCGCTTCCCGGCGGAGAGTCACGAGCTGTCCCGAGCCGGGTCGCCGATCCACCGCGTACAGCGGTTCGAGGCGATCCTCGAGTGGTTCGGTCGCTACCTCGAACCAGGTAACTAACCGAAACGGGCCACGGCGCGGGCGCGGCGGCGCTCCGCCTCGACCTCGCGGTCCTTTGGCGCGGCGGCCGTGACGAGGTCGGCGAGGAGATGCTCGGTGATGTGGGCGATCTCGTGCACGGCTCGGTCGAACGCCGCCTCGTTCGCCTTCGACGGCTTCGTCATGCCGCTGACCTTGCGCACGTACTGCAGCGCCGCGGAGTGAACCTCTTCGGAGCTCGCGGGCGGATCGAAGTTGTAGAGAACGCGAATGTTCCGGCACATGCCTCGATGCTATGCGACGCGCCTCCATGGCCCCGGGAGGAATCGAACCTCCGCACGCAGCTTCGAAGGCTGCCGCTCTGTCCGCTGAGCTACGGGGCCGTAGCGCCGGAAGGGTATCCCGGCTTGCGGCTCGCTACGCTGTGCCCGCTCGGTGGCGGTAGCTCAGTTGGTAGAGCTCCGGGTTGTGGTCCCGGTGGCCGCGGGTTCGAGTCCCGTCCGCCACCTCGAGGAGGCAACGGGGCCGCGAGGCGGCCCCGTTGCGCACGTGCTCAGGCCGGAATGCGTTCCCCGGAGAAGATCCGGAGCATCTCGCGGTTGAAGGCCGGGATGTCGTCCGGCTTGCGGCTCGTGACGAGGTTGCCGTCGACGACGACCTCCTGGTCGACCCACTCGCCGCCGGCATTGCGGATGTCCGTCTCGAGCGTCGGCCACGAGGTGACCCGCTTGCCGCGCACGGCTCCGGACTCGACGAGCACCCACGGGCCGTGGCAGATGACCGCCATCGGCTTCCCCGCCTGGTGGAACTCCTGCACGAACGAGACGGCGTTCTCGTCACCGCGCAGCTGGTCGGGGTTGCCGACCCCGCCCGGGATCAGGAGCGCGTCGTAGTCGTCGGGAGACACCTCCTCGACCGTGTGGTCGACCTGCACGGTGGTCGCCGGATCGAAGTGGTCGAAGCCCTTGATCTCGCCGTCGTGGATCGAGACGACCTCGACGTCGGCACCGGCGTCTTCGAGCGCCTTCCGCGGCTCCTCGAGCTCGACTCTCTCGAACATGTCGGCAGCGAGGATCGCGACCTTCTTGCCCTTGAGCACATCAGCCATTTGATCCTCCTTCGGTTGGTTTCGTTGCCGCAGCGCCTACCCGGCGCCGCGAGACCTATGCCTGGCCTCCGTCGCCGGGACTCCCCTGCCCCTTCGAGTCGTACATCCGGTATGCGGGCGTGTTGCCGAGCGACGATCGGAGCTCTCGCTGTCGTGCTGGTCGCGGCCGCCGCGGCCTCGACTGCCGCACCCTCGCGCCACACCCTTCGGGTGGTGATCGACGGCCGCTCGATCGCACGCCGCTTCCCGACCGGCCCCTCGATCGCCGTCCGCTATCCGGCGAACTGGCACCTCACGAGGCGCCGGCTCGACAACGTGGTCGATCCGCACACACTGTTCGCCGTCAGCAACTACCGGCGGCGCCGCGGGCCGGTGGACGATTGCGACGGCACGCGGGCGCGGGGCCGGCCCGCCGACGGCGCCTTCGTGCTGGTGCAGGAGCTGCTCGACGGCGCCTCGTTGCGCCGCAGCCTGCCTCGGCTCTCGACGCGCCCGAAGCGCTTCCGGCTCCCGACCGAAGGACAGGCGGGGTGCCTACCGGCCCCGAGCGTCGCGTACCAGTTCCGCGTCGCCAGGCGGGCGTTCTACGTCTGGATCAGCATTGGCCGGCGAGCGTCGCCGCAGACGCGGGCGGCTTTGACGCGGGCGCTCGACCGGATGTGGATCGCCCGCTACGCGAAGCAGTAGCTACGCGTAGCTCGCGCGGAGGTAGTCCAGATACGGCTGGGCCGCGATCGTGGACCCGGTCGCGCGCCGCAACGTCTCCTGCGGCGAGAACTTGCGGCCGAGCGAGTGGATGTGCTCGCCGAGCCAGTCGCGCAGCGGCTCGAACTCGCCGCGGCCGACCTTCTCCTCGAGGTCGGGTAGGTCGCGCGTGGCCGCCTGCCAGATCTGCACGGAGGCGACCGTCCCGACCAGGTAGGTCGAGAAGTACCCGATCGAGCCGCCGGACCAGTGGACGTCCTGGAGGACGCCGTGCCCGTCGTCGGGCACCTCGACGCCCAGGTAGTCCCACATCTTCTCGTTCCAGCGCTGCGGCAGGTCACGCAGCTCGATGCGGCCCTCGACCATGTCCTGCTCCAGCTCGAAGCGGAGCATCACGTGCATCCCGTACGTCACCTCGTCGGCCTGGATGCGGATCAGGCTCGGCGTGACCGCGTGGATGCCCGCGAGGAACCGCTCGAGGTCGACTTCACCGAGCTGCTCCGGGTACGTCGCCTGCAGCCGCGGATAGAAGAGCTGCCAGAAGGGGCGGCTCCGCCCGACGAGGTTCTCCCAGAGCCGGCTCTGCGATTCGTGGATCCCGAGCGAGCAGGGCCCGCCGGTCGGCAGCCGCTCGAGGTGCTTTGGCTGCTGGTGGCTGTAAAGGCCGTGGCCGTACTCATGCATCGTCGAGAAGAGGGACTCGAGCGAGTCCGGATGGTAGTTCGTCGTGATCCGGACGTCGTCGCGGCCCGGGCCCGAGGCGAACGGATGCTCCGTCGGGTCGATCCGCCAGCTGCCGGGCCGGTGGCCGAAGAGCTCCGTCACCTCGTGGGCGAGGTCGCGCTGGCGGTCGGGCGGGAAGTCTCCGCGGAGGAAGGAGGCGTCCACGTCCCGCTCGCGCAGCTCGGCGATGAGCGCCACGAGCGGAGGCTTCAGCTCCTCGAACAGCGTGCGCACTTCGGCGGTCTTCGTCTGCGGCTCGTAGTCGTCGAGGAGCACGTCGTACCGCTCGTCCGCCCCGTCCGCGACGCAGTCGACGTACTGGAGCTTCAGCTCGACGATCCGCTCGAGCGACGGCAGGAACGACGCGAAGTCCGACTCCGCCTTCGCCTTCACCCAGACCGGGCGAGCCTCGGCGGCCGCGCGGGCCATCTCCGCACGCAGCGACGCCGGAACGTTCACCGCCTTCTCGTATTCGCGCCGCACGAGGCGGATCAGCGCGGCGTCGTCGGAGTCCGGCTCGAGCGACTCCTCGCGCGGCCGCAGCTCCTCGAGGAAGCTGCCGACGGCGGGGTCGGTGAAGCGTTCGTGCATGAGGCGGAGCAGCGTCGCGAGCTGGTCGGCGCGGTGGGCGGTGCCGGCCGGCGGCATCATCGTCTGCTGGTCCCAGGAGAGGAGCCGCGCGACCTTGCCGAGGTCGGTGACCTCGGCCATCCGCTCCTTGAGCTGCTCGAGCGCGTCCGCCATCCGCGGCACCCTAGCGGTCTACCCTTCCCCCACGCGCCCGTAGCTCAGTGGACAGAGCGGCGGACTTCTAATCCGCGGGTCGGAGGTTCGAATCCTCCCGGGCGCACTCGTTCAGGCGCAGCCGGATCAGTGGCCGTGTAGCTCGTGCATCACGGCGTGGCCGCGACCTCGCACGATCAGCCACCGATTCACCGGCACCGTCAGGAAGAAGGCGATCACGAGGCTGAGCAAGAGGCTCCACCAGAACAGCCCGTCCGCGAGGCCCGCTGCAATCGCGCCCGGCACGAGCAGGATGAACGCGTTGTCCACCACCTCCATCGTGGCGATGGAAACGGTGTCGGAGGCAACGGCCAGCCGTACCGCGCGACGGGGAGGCACACCGGCCGCGATGACAGGTCGCAGGGTGAGCGCGTAGCCGAACACGAACGCGAGGAACACCGCGACTACCACCGACAGGACGGCCCCGAGCCCGAGCGCCGTCGCCAGCACCATCCCGAGGATCTCGCCGATCGCACAGCCGGTGAGGCAGTGGAGCGTCGCCTGCACCGCCGAGCGCGTCGGCGAATCCATCCGGTGTGCGCCCGCGTGATCCATCCGGCCAGCATGCCGACAGCGTGCAAGACGAGCGTCGCGGAAGCCCACTACGCTGAATCCCGGTGCCCGAGGGTCCGGGCGCATGCGTCTCGAGTGCCTTGGGAAAGAAGCGAACGGTGACCCAGCAGTCCGCTCTGCGCCTCTGGCGGCGCGGCCCCTTCAAGATCCTTTTCGCTCATCACCGCGAGCACGAGGCGCATCACGTCGTCGTGCTCATGGTCCTCGCCGCGGCGCTCTCGCTCATCGCCACGATCTTCGTCGCGGGCGCAGCGGGCTACGTGGCCGTGGCCACACACCTGCGGCACGCGAACACGTACTGGTTCCCCTTCGCCATCGCGGGCGCGATCGCGGCGCATATCGGCTACACGTTCGCCTACCGCGAGGTCGCCAACGTCGGCCGCGACGTCAAGCTCGGCGCGTTGCGCGCAGGTGCGATCGTCGCCGCCGGGTTCGGGATGTTCATCCCTCGAGGCGGCTTCGCCGTGGACATCGAAGCTCTCGAGGATCTCGGCGTCTCACGGGAGGAGGCGCGCGTCCGGGTGCTCGGGCTCGGCTCGCTCGAGTACGCCGTGCTCGCGACCGGCGCCCTGATCTGCGCGGTGTTCCTGCTCATCGACCACTCGGACGCCCAGCAGGCGGTCACGCTCTCGTGGACGATCGGGGTCCCCGCCGGCACGGCGCTGGCCCTCATCGCCGTGCACTACCGCAAGTGGATCTGCCGCGGCTGGCTGAAGGGGATCCTCGGCCCGCCGCTCGAGGCGATCGGAGTCGTCGGCCAGATCGTCGCCTCGCCGCGCCGGCACGGCGCCGCGGCCTTCCTCGGGATGGCCGTCTACTGGGCCGGCGAGGTGTTCGTCCTCTGGGTCTGTCTCGCCGCGTTCGACCGCGTCACGCCGGGAGTGGCGGCGGTGGTCGTCGGGTACGCGACCGGATACGCGCTGACGCGGCGCACGCTCCCGCTCGCCGGCGCCGGCGCTGTCGAGGCGCTGCTGCCCTTCGCGCTCGTGTGGGTCGGCTTCAGCCTGCCGTCCGCCGTCCTCGCAGTCTTCTGTTACCGCTTCTTCAACCTCTGGCTCCCCCTCGGACCTGCGGCCTTCGGGCTCTACCACCTGCGGCAGCGAGTCCCCGACAGCTCGGGGTAGCTAGCCGCCGTCTCCTCCAGACGTTTCGACCCGGGCAACCTCCGGCAGAATGGCACGACATGTCCCTGCGCGGCCAACCGCTCGAGCAGGACGTCACCCTGCCGGACGGACGCGTCGTGGCCGTGCGGGTGGGCGTCGCCGAGGACTCCTACATCCCGCGCCGCGAGCTCGACACGGTCACGATCGAGCTCTGGGACGAAAGCCGCGGCGAGCATCTCGCCGGGATCGCGACCGTTCTCTCGGCCGACGACGTGGACGGTGCCCGCGCCCTCCTGCGCGAGGCCGTCTCAGGTCTCGGGGACGGCTCGCTCGAACCTACGGCCGGCGCGCTCGAACCGCTGGCGGATAGCGTGCCGGGAACATGAGCGCAGCGACCCTCCACACGAACCACGGCGCGATCGAGCTCGAGCTGTTCGAGGGCGAGGCCCCGAAGACCGTCGAGAACTTCCGCAAGCTCGCCGGGGACGGCTTCTACGACGGCGTCGTCTTCCACCGCATCATTCCGGACTTCATGATCCAGGGCGGCGACCCGACCGGAACCGGCTCGGGCGGGCCCGGCTACACGTTC
>JAICLM010000043.1 GCA_025927435.1 Thermoleophilia bacterium
CCGCCTGCCGATCCTGTGGCGCGCGCACGCCGGTGTCGACCGCGCCGCCGAGGTCGCGGACGCCGTCACCGTCTCGCTGCCCGCCGACGAGGACGAGGATCACGACGCGGCGCAACGTCGGCACGAGGAGGCGCTCGCGGCAGGTCTCGACTGCGCGGTCGAGGTGCGCAGCGAGGAGGAGCTCGAGCGAGCCCTGGAAGTCCTCGACCCCGAGATCTTCCTTCTCGTGCCCCCGGAAGGCGACGAGGAGGAGCGGCTCGGGGCGGTGCTCGAGCTCCTCGCCGAGGTGCCCGCGGGCAAGCTCGCGATCGCCGATCTGGCCCTGACGACCGAGCACGAGGTGCACGAGCTCGAGCGCGCCGGGGTGGACGCGGTGATCGTCCACGCTGCCGACGTGTCGCCGCTCGCCGGCGAGGCTCCTCCGGAAGTTTGACCGGCGGCGCGACCGCGATTCCCGAGGTTCAGGCGCTCGTCCGCGTCCTGGCGACGGGTCGTGACGTCGCCGAGCTCGGCGCCGCCTACGGCGAGACGGCCGCGCTGCTCGCCGAGACCGCGCGCTCGGTCGTCACCGTCGAGCTCGACCCCGGGCGCGTCGCGGTCGCGCGCGAGCGCCTGCGTGGGATCGTCAACGTGGAGCTGCTCGAGGGGGACGCGTACGAGCAGCTGCGCGGACGCGGGCCTTTCGGCCTCGTCTTCGCCGACGGTGGACGCCCGTACGACTGGGAGGCGGTTCTCGCGCTCACCGAGCCGGGCGGCCTGATCGTCAAGGACGACCTGAGCCCCGGCCGCCCCGTCGAGGGAGACGTCGTGCGCGAGTTCCTCCTGCGCGACCGGCGGCTCGCCGCGGCCGAGATCCTCGCCACGCCCGAGCTGGCGGTGATCGTCGCCTCCCGACTGAGGTGATTGATCGAAGACCCCGCGGGATTGCATACTCGTCCCCGTGCGGATCATCGACCTGAGCCACCACTACGCGGACGACATGCCGCTCTATCCCGGACTGCCGGCGCCGTCGTTCCACGACTTCGCGCAGGTGGAGAGGGACGGCTACGCGATGTCGGAGTACCGCCTGCTCAACCACATCGGCACCCACGTCGACCTGCCCTCGCACCAGGTCGCGGGCGGTGCGACGCTCGACGACATCCCGCTCGAGTCGTTCGTCACGGATGCCGTGATCGTCGACCTGTCCGGCCGCGAGCCGGGAGCCATCGGCTGGAACGAGCTCGAGCCGCTCGTCGGCGACCTCCGCACGGGCGACTGGCTCTTCGTCTACTCCGGCAACGGCCGGAACTGGGGGAGCGACGACTACTGGACCGGCTGGTCGTACCCGGACGCCGAGGCGACGCGTGGGATCGTCGAGCGCGGCGCGGTCGGCGTCGGGTTCGACGGCCCGTCCGCGGACCCGGTCGACACGGAGACGTTCGAGCTGCACAAGGTCTGGCTGAGCGCAGGTCGAATGATCCTCGAGAACCTCACCAACCTCGACCTTCTGCCGGCGCGCACCCAGATCGTCGTCGCGCCGCTGAAGGTGTGCGCGGCGAATGGAGCGCCCGCGCGTGTCCTCGCCCTCGTTCCCGACTAGCAGGGAGGGAAAGATGCTCGAATCGATCAGCCGCGTCGGAACCCTCCGCCGCGGCATCCTCGGCCTGGGGGAGACGTTCGGCCTCTCCCTCGCGCTGCTCGCCCTCGTCATGGCCAGCTCGCTCGCGACGAGCGGCGCGGCAGGCTTCGCAGGGCCCACCGTTCCGCTCGTCTATCTCACGGCCGGTTTCGGCTCGCTCTGCCTGGCGTCCGTGATCATCCGCTTCACCCGGCGCATGGCCAGCGCCGGCGGCCTCTACACCTACACGGCGCGCGGCCTCAACAGCAACGCCGGGTTCATCGGCGGCTGGCTCTACTCATGGGGCTTCGCCGCGGGGATCTCGTTCGTCCTCATCATCTCGTCGTTCTTCCTCTCGACCGTCCTGACGGTGCACACGTCGCTCGACCTGAGCTGGTTCCAGTGCTTCTGGATCCTCGTCGCGCTGCTGACCGTGTTCGCCTTGCTCGGCATCCGCTTCTCGACGCGGACGCAGCTCGTGTTCGCCGGCCTCGGCGTGCTCCTGCTCGTGATCCTCGCCTGCGTGATCCTCGGCAAGGGCGGCGCCCACGGAGTGACGCTCCAGCCGTTCAACTTCCACAACGCCGGCAGCGCCCACGACTTCTTCTACGCGATGGTCTTCGCGTTCACGGGATTCATCGGCTTCGAAGCGGCGGCCTCGCTCGGCGAAGAGTCGGCGGAGCCGCTCAAGATGATCCCGAAGGCGATCCTCTCCGCCGTGCTCGTCGCGCTCGTCTTCTACGTCTTCGTGACGTGGGCGATGTCGCTCGGCTTCGGCGTGGACAATGCAGCCGCCTGGGCGAGCAACCCCGGGGCGCTCGACGCGCTCGCGACGCAGTACGTGGGCAGCTGGTTCGCCACGCTCGTCGACGTCGCCGTCGTGGTCGACGCCTTCGTCGCGGCGCTCGCCGGAACCGCGCTCGTCTCCCGTACGGCGTTCGCCATGGGACGCGAGGGCGGCCTGCCGAAGGTTTTCGCGTGGACGCATCCGCGCTTCAAGACGCCGTGGGTCGCGATCGTCTCCTCGCTCGTCCTGACGGTGATCCTCGTCAGCTGGCTCGCCCGCGGTGTCTGGAACGACCCGTTCACGTACTTCGCCTTCATGGCGACGACCGCGACGTTCGGGATCCTCGGCATGTACATCCTCGTTGCGCTCGGCGGGATGGCCTACTTCTGGCGGACGAGGGCGACGTCGGCGGTCGCCTACAACGTGCTCTGGGACATCCTCCTGCCGCTGATCGCCATCGTCGTCTGCGGGCTGACGATCTACTGGTCGATCACGCCGCGGCCGGACAAGCCGGTCAGCTACTCGATCTGGGTCGCGCTCGTCTGGCTGGGGCTCGGCCTGGTGTACCTCCTCGTCCTGCGCCTCCGAGCGCCCGAGAAGGTCGCGCAGTTCGGCTCCGTGCTGGCGGAGGGAGGCGAGGCGGACGCGCCGCCCACGGCCGAGGCGGTTCCGACCTAGCCGAAGAAGGCCCGCGCGACGTCGTACCACTCGCGCGGCACGACCTTCAGCTTCGCGGTTGCTTCTGCGAGCGGGACGGCGACCACGTCGTCCCCTCGCAGAGCGGCCATCTGCCCGAACTCGCCGCGGAGCGCGAGATCGGCCGCCTCGAGCCCGAACCGCGTGGCGAGGACGCGGTCTCGCGGCGTGGGGGAGCCACCGCGCTGCACGTGGCCCAGCACGGTGACGCGGGTCTCGAAGCCCGTCCGCTCCTCGATCTCCCGTCCGAGCGCGTCGCCGACGCCCCGCTTCCCCAGGACCACATGCCCGAACTGGTCCTGTTCCCCGGCGTCCTCGAGCCCGGGGAGCTCGCACCCCTCGCTGACGACGACGATGGAGAAGTTCTTGCCGCGGGCGTGCCGTTTGCGGATGCTCTCCGCGACCTCCTCGAAGTCGACCGGGATCTCCGGGACGAGGATCACGTCGGCGCCACCCGCGATCCCGCTCATCACCGCGATCCAGCCCGTGTGGCGGCCCATCACCTCGACGACCATGACGCGGTTGTGCGACTCGGCGGTCGTATGCAGGCGGTCGATCGCCTCCGTCGCGATGAAGACAGCGGTGTCGAAACCGAAGGTGTAGTCGGTTCCCGACAGATCGTTGTCGATCGTCTTCGGCACGCCGACGACCGGGAGCTGATGCTCCGCATGGAGGCGGGCTGCGACGCCGAGCGTGTCCTCGCCCCCGATCGCGACGAGGGCGTCGAGGCCCCGGTCCGAGAAGTTCTGGAGCACGCGCTCGACTCCGCCCTCGAGCTTGAACGGGTTGGTGCGGCTCGTGCCGATGATCGTCCCGCCGCGCGGCAGGATTCCCGACACCTGCTGGGGGCCGAGGTCCTCGAAGATCGGCTCGACGAGCCCGCGCCAGCCCTCGCGCACCGCGACGACGTCCCAGCCGGCCGCATCCGCGCGCCGGACGACCGCGCGGATGACCGCGTTGAGCCCGGGGCAGTCGCCGCCGCCGGTGAGGATGCCGACGCTCTTCGCCATCGCGGCCGAGCCTAGATGCTCCGGCCGAGCGGCGTACCATGGTCGCGTGACCGTGCAACAGCACGCGAGCCGGACCTCGTCTCACCTCGGTGGTTGCGTCGGCTTCTGGCTGTGGGCGCTTGTCGGCGCCGGGATGGTGTTCGGGATGATCAGCTTCATCGTCTTCTTCCTGATCCCGCCGATCGTGCTCGTCGTGTGGCTGATGCGGCGGTCGCGCTGGACGGACGGCCCGGTTCTGACCGGAATCATCGCCGGGGCCGGGGTGCCGCTCCTGGTCGTCGCGGGGCTGCAGTGGAACGCCTGGCACGACCGCGTCGTCGGCGACGACACGCCGAATCCCTTCTACTGGGGCGGGGTCGGCCTCTTCCTGTTCGCAGCTGGGATTGCGGCGTACGAGGTCGCCCGGCGCCGCATCCCTTAGACGATCAGTGCCGAAGGTGGGAATCGAACCCACACGGCCCGAAGGCCACCGGATTTTGAGTCCGGCGCGTCTGCCAGTTCCGCCACTTCGGCCTGCCCTGCATGGTACGTCACTGGTTAGCGCAACATATCTCGTTGCGCAACGAGATGCGTTGCGCTAGCCTGAGACCATGGCAGTCGCGATCGCAACGAAGGTAGACGCGCTCCGCATCGACTTCGGCTCCTCCGCGCGTCTCGCAGACATGCTCGGCGTCAGCCGCGCCCAGGTCACGCGCTGGCTGCGAGGGTCCGGGATCGACCCCCTCAACGCCGAGAAGGTCGACCTGCTCGAGCTCGTCTGGTCGAACCTGCTGCGTCTCTACGAGCGCGAGGCGGCGCTCGCCTGGCTCTTCGGGCTCAATCCGGTGCTCGGAGACCGTCGCCCGATCGACCTGATCCGGGAGGGACGCACCGAGGAGCTGATGCGGGCGATCAGGGCCGAGCGCTCCGACTCCTTCGCGTGATCCTCCACCGGTGCCTGGCGTGGAACGAGCGCGCCGCGCCGGATTCCCCGGACAGCGCCCTCTGGTTCCCGCGCCCGTACCAGGGCGAGGGCCGCCACGACAACCCGGCCGCGTACGGCTGCCTCTACCTCTCCGAACAGCCGCTCTCCTGCATCGTCGAGCAACTCGGGCGGTTTCGCGGCCAGCGGCTGACGCCTGCCTTGCTCCGCCGGCGTGGACTGCCGCTCGCACTCGCGGAGCTCGAGCTCGCCGACGACGCGCAGCTGATCGACCTCGACGATCCCGCGGTGCTGCGCCGCGAGCGGCTCCGTCCCTCCCGGGTAGCCACCCGTGACCGGGGCCTGACCCAGCCGCAGGCGCTTGCGCTGCATGACAGGCACGCGGACGCCGCCGGCCTGCGGTGGTGGTCGACGTTCGAGTCGCAATGGCTGAACGTGACGCTGTTCGACCGCGCCGCGCCGTCGCTGCGGCTCGTCTCGGTGAGGGCGCTCGACGTGGTCGACGACGAGATCGCGGCTGCTGCCGACGTTCTCGGCTTACGCCTCGCCTGAGCTCACGCGGACGGGGAAGTACGGCGGCGCGAGGAGGAAGCCGATGCGGGCATCGGGACCGCGATGGCCGCGCGCCATCTGGAGCGCCCCGCCGATCCCCCCGATCGGGACGAAGCCGAGCTGTCGGACGGCGGCAGCGTCCCGCGCGCCCGCGATGTAGACCGCGCCGAGCCGGTCGAGCGCGGGCCGGCACGCCTCCCAGTCGCGGAACGGCAGCAGCGGGTGAACGGTGCGGCCGGCGCGGTACGCCTCGACGGCGCGTGCGTCCGCGGCGACCGCGTCCTCCGCGGCGTTCAACAGCTCTGGGTCGCGCGCGATCGCGTCCGAACGGAAGAAGACGTGGTACGGCTGCTGGGTCGGCCGGGCGAAGGTGCGGCGGAAACGGTGGACGAGGATCACGATCCCGTTGTCGCGGACGGGGAAGGCGTCGCGCCACAGCCCGAGCGCGTGCGCCAGCCCGAGGTGCGCGGCCAGGAGCGGGTTCGGCTTTTCGCGCGGCAGGAAGGGCGTCGTGCCGGGGATCCCGATCACGAGCGCGTCGAGGGGCTCGTCGAGGTTTGCCCGTCGCAGCTCGATCGCCCTGAGCAGGGCCTCGGCGTGGGCGACGGCCGGAGGCCCCGCGAGCACGGCCGCCGCGGTCCGCATCCCGCGCAGCGTGCCGAGCAGAGGGCGGCGAACCCCTTCCGGCGCTGCCGAGAACGCGATCCGCAACGGCGACCTTGCGATCCGCTGCTCCGCCTCGGGCTCGTACGGATAGCCGCGCAGGAGGCCGGGGAACTGCGGATGGTTGAGGACGAGCGAGACGCCGAGGAGCGGGACCTGCGCTGCCAGCGTGCGCTCGACGAGCGTCGCGAGGCGCCAGCCCTCCGAGCCGCTGGTCTCCAGCAGCGACGAGGCCGTTGCGCGCCGCTGGGTCTCGGCGTCGGCGGCAGCGAGCAGGGTCGCCGGCCCGCCGTGCAGGACCGTTTCCGCCGCGCTCACCACGACGACGAGGTCGGTGTCCACGAGCTCTCGCGCGACCCGCACCCGCGGCGCTCCGGGTGGGATTCCGGCGAGCTCGGGGTCCGACGCGTCGTGCACCGCTACCCGGCCGTGAAAGCGCCGCCGCAGCTCGGGCGTCACGAGCGCCGCGATCTCCCCGCGGCTGACGCGGCGGGCGAGACCGCCGGCGACGAGGAGGGTCTGGTGCTCGGTGCGCACGCCGAGCTCCTCGAGTGCCTCGCTCACGGCGGCGATCGCGAGCCGTCGCGGGTCGCTGACCATGTTCCCGATCGGCAGTGCGGGCGGCTCGAGCACGATCGTCGCGCGGGACGCCCGGCCGGCGAGCGTCTCGAGCGGCTCCCCGGCGAGCGGAAAGCGCAGCGCCTCCCTCGTCGCCGCCCCGACGTCGGTGGCCCGCCCGGGCGCGGGAGGTCGCAGCACGCAAGCGTCTTCGGGCGCGGACGCCACCACGATGCGAGTTCCGGAGAGGAGAGGAACGCGCCTCACTTCGAGATCGAGCGGTGCACCCGGAGGAAGCTCGTGCGGAATCCGCGGTGCGGCCAGAAGCGCGACGCGAGCAGGTTCGTCATGCGCCAGTCGACCACCATCGTTTCGTAGCCGTGCGCACGCGCCCAGGCGAAAGAGGCGTCGGTCAGGGCGAGGCCGGCGCCGCTTCCGTGGAGCTCCGGCTCCGTGACCGCGAAGGCGAGCAACGTCGCTCCCGGCGGCCGTGCGAGCCCGCTGTGCGCGTCGGACATCTCGACGGGGCAGAGGGCGAAGTTTCCGACGATGCGGCCTTCGGCCTCGTACACGAGATTGACGACGCCGTCGTGCGCGAAGTCGTCGAGGACCTCCGTACGGATCGCGTCCGGGGTCTGCTCCGCAAGACGCGAGAAGACGGGCGACTGCCGGTGGTGGCGAGAGAGAACCGGCCCGATCGCGACGAGCGCCTCGACGTCGTCCTCCGTCGCCTCGCGTACCCCGGCCGGCCGCTCGCGCTCGGGCACCTCCAGCACGCCGTGCGCGTGCTGCGCGCCGAAGCCCAGCCGGAACCAGGCGTCGACGAGGGGCGCGTCCGCGGCAGGCACCAGGGCGTAGTGCTCGGTCAGGCCCTGTTCGAACCAGTGGGCGGCGGCCGCCGCCCAGACGTCCCGGAGTAGCTCCGGGTCGCGCGCCGCGTGCCCCGCGGAGTCGACCCGGATGTTCGGGCCCCAGTGCTCGACCGGCCCCGGCTTGCCCAGCACGTACGCGCCGTCCGTGAACGCTCCCGTCGCTCCGTCGGCGAGCAGGGCGGCGATCTCCGCGCGGAAGTCGACCTTGCCCGGCAGCAGCGGTTCTGCGCGGCGGTGCCGCTCGTGGCGCTCCGCGAGCAATTCGGCCGCTGCGTCGACGAGCTCATCTGCAAAGGGGGCGATCTTCATTGAGCTCTGAGGCATCCGCCGTACACTCGCAGAGATGTCTCCGAAGACCCTCACGGGTGCCGAGCTCGACCTGAACGACGCGCCCGCGCGCGAGGCCGAGCTCTTCCTCGTCGACGGCAACAATCTCGCCTACCGGGCCTTCTTCGCGCTGCCCGAGGAGCTCGCGACGAGCGAGGGCTTCCCCACGAACGCGCTGCTCGGCTTCACGAACATGCTCTTCAAGCTCCTCTCCGACTACCGGCCGAAGGGGGTTGCGGTGGCATGGGACACGCGCCCCGTGCACCGCCACGCCCAGGCCGAGGCCGTCGAGGTCGTCTACAAGGAAGGCCGTCGCCCGATGCCGGACCTGCTGGCCGAGCAGTTCCCGCACTTCCGGCCGATCGTCGCCGCATTCGGCTACCGCAACCTGGAGTTCGAGGGCTGGGAGGCGGACGACGTCATCGCGACGCTCGCCACGCGCGCCGACGCAGGCGACATCAAGACCTGCGTCGTCTCGACCGACCGCGACGCGTTCCAGCTCGTCTCCGAAAACGTCTGCCTGATGATGACGCCGCGCGGGGTGAGCGACGTCAACGTCTACACGCCCGAGCGGGTCGAGGCGCGCTACGGGATCCGGCCCGACCAGATCCCCGACTTCATCGGGCTCAAGGGCGATACCTCGGACAACATCCCCGGCGTTCCGGGGATCGGGGACAAGACCGCCGGCCAGCTCGTTGCGCAGTACGGGTCGCTCGAGGAGGTGCTCGAGCACGTCGAGGAGCTGTCGCCGGCGCGTCGCAAGAACCTGACGGAGTTCGCGGAGCAGGCGCGGGCGGCGAAGGTGCTCGCGACGATGCGGCGCGATCTGGAGCTCGACTGCGACCCGGCCGAGCTCGTCCTCGCGCCGCCCGATCGCGCGCAGCTGCGGGAGACCTTCCGGCAGTTCGAGTTTCGCGCGCTGCTCGGGCGCGTCGACGAGCTCGACGAGGCGGTGCCTGCGCGCGAGCGGATCTCCGCCGGAACGGCTGTCGCTTGGCGTGAGGGCAAGGTGCCGCAGACCGACTCGATCGCCGGAATCGCCGCCGACGACGGTCGCGTCGCAGTCGCGCTCGACGACGAGGTGATCGTCTCGCCACGGCCGGAGCGGCTCGAGGGGACATTCGTCGCGCACGACGCGAAAGCGGTCGGCGTCGACGCCGCCGACGACACGATGATCCTCGCCTACCTGATCGACCCGGCCCGGAGCGAGTACCTGCTCGACGACCTCGCGGCCGAGTACGCGGTCGAGGCCGTCGCCGAGCCCGAGGCCGAGGAGGAGACTGCGCGGCTCGTCCGCCACGCCGCCGTGACGCTGCGCCTCCGCGACCCGCTGCTGACCCGCGTCCGCGAGCGCGGCGCCGAGCCGCTCTACCGCGACGTCGAGATGCCGCTCACCCGTGTCCTCGCCGGGATGCAGGAGGCCGGTGTCCGCATCGACACGTACCGCATGGGAGAGATCACGGCCCGGCTCGCCGACCGCGTCGAGGAGCTCGAGTCGCGCGCGTACGAGCTCGCGGGCGAGGAATTCGTGCTCGGCTCGCCGCAACAGCTCGGCCGCATCCTGTTCGAGAAGCTCGAGCTCACCCCCGGCCGCAAGGGCAAGACCGGCTACTCGACCGACACGAAGGTGCTGCGCTCGATCCGTGCCGAGCACGAGATCGTGGCCGTGATCGAGGAGTGGCGCGAGCTCTCGAAGCTCCTCAACACCTACCTGCGCCCGCTGCCCGACATGATCGGCGAGGACGGCCGCCTGCACACGACCATCAACCAGACGGTCGCCGCGACCGGCCGCCTCTCGACGACCAGCCCGAACCTCCAGTCGATCCCGATCCGCACCGAGCTCGGGCGCGAGATTCGCTCGGCCTTCGTCGCAGAGTCGGGTGCGCGGCTCATCTCCGCCGACTACTCGCAGATCGAGCTGCGCATCCTCGCGCACGTCTCCGGCGAGCCGAAACTGCGCGAGGCGTTCGAGCGCGGCGAGGACATCCACACCGCGACGGCCGCGGAGGTGCTCGGGGTCGAGCCCGCGAAGCTGACACCGGCGGAGCGCTCGATCGCGAAGATGATCAATTTCGGGATCGTCTACGGGATCTCGGCCTTCGGCCTCTCCGAGAACCTCGAGATCCCGCGCGAGCAGGCGCAGGAGTACATCGACGCCTACCTGGCGCGCTTCCCGCTCGTGCAGGACTTCATCCAGCGCACCATCGAACAGGCTGAGCGCGATGGCTACGTGACGAGCCTCCTCGGCCGGCGGCGGCCGGTCCCGGAGCTTCGCGTGCGCAACCGGGCGACGCGCGGCTTCGGCGAGCGCGTCGCCGTCAACTTCGTGATGCAGGGCTCGAACGCGGACATCATCAAGGTCGCGATGGTCGCGATCGAGCGGCGGCTGCGTGCGGAGGGCAGAAGCGCGCGGCTCGTCCTCCAGGTGCACGACGAGCTCCTCCTCGAGGTTCCGGATGCGGAGACCTCGGTGGTGAAGGAGCTCGTGCGCGAGGAGATGTGCTCGGCCTATCCGCTCGACCCGCCGCTGGCGGTCGACGTGGGTGCCGGCGACTCCTGGGCCGACGCGAAGAGCTAGGGATTCGGGTCGGACCACCGTTCGACGACGTCGCCGGCCGAGTCGCGGCCGACGATGGACGCCGGCTTCGAGCCGCGCGGGAGGGCAGCGAGGAAGAGATGCTCGACCACCGGCAGTGTCGTGGTGCGGCCGTCTGTCAACGTCACGTCCAGCGTCGTCTCGTCACCGGCTACGGATCCGTGCAAGACCGTGTAGTCGGGATGTGGCGCGCCCCACTCCCAGCTCGCGTTGATCCCCGGATCGTCTCCCTCGGTACACGTGCCGCCGCCCATCGCCCTGTCTCCGTGCATGTCCGACTCCCAGCCGACGAACCAGCACGTCCCGGTTCCGTCGACCTCGGGTGCCGCCCACATGTCGAGCGGGCCGTCACTCGTGGCGATCTGCAGCACGCCGTGGGCTTTGCTCGCATCGGCCCGCGGGAAGTGCCTCTTGAAGCCTTCTCGGGCGATGTACGCCTCCATCTGATCGGCACCGGCGTTGAACTGGACGAAGCTCTGGTGGATGGCCTGCGGCGCGGGCGTCCCGTCGAACGCGTCGACCGCGGCCCAGGTGGCCGGAACGAGCACCAGTGCGGCAACCGCCGCGACGACGGCCGTGTAGCGCCGTCGCGAGCGCTGCGCACGACGGTGGACGTCGTTCCAACGGTCGCGCGGCTCAGGGGTGACGAGGTCGTCGAGCAGACTGTCGAGGTAGGCGTCGGTCATCGTGAGACCTCCTTCATGAGCGCGCCGCGCAGGGTCTCGCGCGCCGCGGAGAGAGTCGCGCCGACCGTGCCCGGGCTGATCTCGAGCGCGGCCGCGATCGTCGTGTAGTCCAGATCCGCGTAGTAATGGAGGAAGAGCACCTCGCGTTGGCGCTCGGTGAGGAGCTCGAGCGGGAGCCCGAGTTCGTTCGCGCGCGCGTCCACCGGAGCGGGCGCGAGCGTCCCTCGCCGCTTTCGCCTCCGTGAGTCGCGGGCGGCGTTAACGACGATCCGCCAGACCCAGGCTTCGAGGCTCCCGTGCCCCCGGAAGCGCCGTCGCCTGCGCAGTGCCTTCGCGAATGCCTCCTGCACGACGTCGCGTCCCGATTCCTCGTCGCCCGCGATCGCCGCTGCTGCCCTCGTGAATTCGGACAGCCGCTGCCGGTAAAGCGCTTCGAGTTCTTCGACCATCACCTCTACGACGTCCGGGCCGCGTCGTTTTCTTTAGCGGACGACGCGGACCCTGAAGGGCTTGCTCCAGGCGTCTTGCCAGTACTGCCCGTACTTCGGCTGGCTGTTGGCCTCGGCGATGTAGATCTTGTTCCTGCCGGGTCGAAC
>JAICLM010000151.1 GCA_025927435.1 Thermoleophilia bacterium
CGCCGCAGGCAGTACGGGTCGATACCGGCGCCGTTCCGGCCCGGCTCGGTCGTGAAGGCAAGGCGATAGCCTGCCGCGGCCACCGCCGAGCAGACGCGCTCGTCGTGGAGCCCGTAGGGGTAAGCGAAAAGCGGCGGCGCCTCGGGCACCTGTTCGCGGAGCTCGAGCCGGGCTCCCGCGAGCTCGTCCTCGAGCGCGTCGTCGCCGAGCTCCGGCAGGCTCGGGTGCGTGCGGCAGTGCGAGGCCACGACGCCGCCGGCCTGCGCGAACGTCCTGAGCTCCTCCCAGCTCGCGAGCGGCTCGTCGCCGGCCCACCCGGCGGTGCCTCCCACCTCGGAGGTGTTCACGAAGATCTGTGGGCGGAGCTCCGAGTGCCGCCCCAGCGCGTCGACGGCGGTTCGGAAGCCGTCGTCGGCGCAGACGACGAAGCTTCTCGGCGGCATCGTCTCCTCGGGGTCTGCATGGAAGGCCAGGAGCTCCTCGGGCGAAAGGGGCCGAAAGCCGAGACGGTCGAGCAGTCGCAGCTGGCGCGCGACCCTGTCCGGGCCGGCATGGAGCTGCTCCCAGCCGGTCCGCCCGGTCGCGACTCCGTGGTAATAGAAGACGACGTACGAGCTCCGCATCAGGCGATCGCGCTCGGTTCGCGTGGCGACCGAGCGGACACCCCGCCAGAACGCGACATCGGCCGCGAGGTCGTCCGCCGGCAGGAGCCGAGGCGGGATGTGGAGGGCCAGGGCGGCCCGGCGAACGAGGCGTCTGCGCCAGTACGCGTGGAAGAAGGAGCCGAGCTGCAACTCCGTCAGGAGCGTCGGGTCGGCGCGGATCACCTCGACGGACGAGGCACCGCGTTTCTCGCAGAGGCGAAGGAAGTCCGCGCGGCTAGGGAAAGGCTCCGGCTCTCCCCAGCTCAACTCGACACCCGAGCGCCGCAGGCGGACGGCGACGGCTTCCGGCTGCGCAGCTCCCGCCGGAAGCCCACGCCCCGCCTCCTCGAGCAGATCCGCCGGGCCCGAGACGCGGGCGACCGGCCGCGGAAACGGCCCGACGAGCGGGCGCAGCTCGCCGTAGGGCGCCGGTCCTCCGTCGAATCGGTCGTCAAGGGGGTGGAGCGTGACGCGTTTCACGGGCCGCAGAGCATAGAGCGGCGGTGTGACCGGCTCCGATCGGCTCAGGCGCCGGCGGCCTTGGTCGCGCGCACGGTGACGAGCAGCGGGAAGAAGGGGTGGTCGGTTTCGAGCTCCCGGCTCTTCAGCTCCTCGCTTGCCAGTCCCATGAGGAACGCCACGCAGGCGAGCGGATTTCCGCGGCCGCGCACCTCGACCTCGCCCGCCGGAAATGCACGCTCGAAGAGCGCACTGCACGCGGCAGGCGTGAACCGCCAGAACTCCGATTGGATCTCCTGCCGCCCGATCCGGCTGACGACCGGCACGGTGCAGAGGAGAGTGCCGCCGGGGCGGAGGATCCGGTGGACGTGGCCGAGCGCGTCCTCGAAATTGAAGATGTACTGAAGCGTCTGCGTGAGGACGAAGCAATCGAAGGTCGCCGCTTCGACGTCGTCCGCGGCGGCGAGATCGGCGACGATCGTTGCGTCCGGATTCGACGCGTCGATGTCGAGCACGTCGATGCTGCTGACGCCGCTCCCGAACCGACGCGTGTACGCAGCATCTCTGACCTCGAGCACGCGACCCCGTATGCGCTCGCGATTCTCCGCCAGGAACCGTTCGATGTAGTAGCGGTCGACCGGTGTCCCCCGGTCGAATCCCCAGTGGTCGCTGAGGGGCGTGGTGCGCCGGATCGTCCCCAGCCAGGCCGGGCGGCGGAGCCGCGTCAGTCGCTGCCGACGGCGCATCGCATCGCTCATGAGCGTGCTACCTCCGATCCTTCGGAGCCGAGAGGCTGTTCACCCTGGCGTGAGCGAGCCGCTCGAAGGCCCGGAGCGCCTTCAGGCGAAGTGGTCGGGGGCTTCCCGACTCGACGGCCTCGCGCCGGATGCGGCTGCGCTGCCAGCGCACCGAGGCCGCGAGGAGCCTTCGCTCGCCGGGTGTCAGCGAGGGCTGGCTTCGCGCCCGTTCCAGGACCTCGATGCGCTCGGCGAGGCTGGCGAGTCGATTGGAGGTCAGGCTCCCCGCGCCGATTCGATAGGACATGAGCGGCTCGTCCACGAGGCCGGCCGCGGCTCCGTCGAAGATCAGACGCAGCCAGCAGTCCCAGTCGTAGGCGATCCTCAGCGACTCGTCCCAGCCGCCGAGCGCCAGGACGCGGCTGCGCCGGACGGCCGGCCACCCTCCGACGAAGCAGCTGAGGAGGATGCCTGCTCGTTGATCGTCGGCGACGAACGGCGTCGAGTCGTTGAACGTCCCGACCCTCTCGTCTCCGACCTCCATGTACGCGTCGGTGGTGACGATGTCGAGGTCGGGACGCTCGGCCGCCAGCGAGCCCAGAGCCTCGATCCGGCGCGGGTCGTACACGTCGTCGGCGTCGAGGATCGCGAGGAAATCGCCGACGGCGGTGCGGGCGGCGTGGTTCAACGCCGATGCGCCGCCGCCGTTCGGCTTGTGGAGGAGCCGGATCTGCTCCGCCTGTGCCGCCAGGGCTCCGGCGACGTCGTCGGTTGAGCCGTCATCGCAGACGATCACCTCGAGAGCGGGCGTGGTCTGCGCGAGCGCGGACGCGACGGCGTGGGGAAGCGTTGCCGTCGACTCGTAGGTCGGGATGAGGATCGAGAAGGTCGGCACCGGCCCTCGCGAAACGGCCGTTCTCGGGGCGGGGACGACGAATCTGCTCATGCTGTGGGTGGGCGGAGCCCGCGTACGCTTGGATCCGCCTGATGGAGAGCAGCGAACAGCGCTCGGGAAGTGGCGCCAAGCGGCCGCTCGTGGCGCTTCTCCCCTGGGGCTTCGCAATCGAGGACTTCCTCGATCCGAACGGGCTCACGCTCGACACGTTCTGCCGGAGCTTCCGTGGTAGCTGGATGTTCTCGTACGCCGACGCCCTTCGCACCGCGGAGGTCGAGACCATCTTCGTCTGCTTCTCGCGCACGGTGAAGACCGTCGTGCGGCGAACGCACGAGCCCACCGGTGCCGGAGTGCTGATCCTGCCTCTGCCGCGTGTCTTTCGGACCCTGGCGCGTGACCCGTACGGCCGAACTGTCCGTCAGATGTTCGGCCGCAGGGCGGCGCCGGCGACCCCGTTGCTCGCTCCGGTCAAGGTGGTCCTGCCGTATCTCTCCACGCCCGTTCGGCTTCTCGCCCGAGAGCTGCAGCGGGAGGGCGTGGCTTCCGTGCTCTGCCAGGAGTACGAATTCCCCCGCTTCGACATCTGCGTTCTCTCGAAGCCGCTTCACCGCCTTCGCGTCTTCGGTGTGTTCCAGGGGAGCGACTACCGTCGATGGCGGCTCGAGCGGCTCGTGCGCCCGAGGGCGATCAGCAGGTGCGACGGTCTGATCGTCGGCCCGGCCGCCGAGGTCGAGCGTGTCGCGGAGCTGTACGGCACGGCCGCACCGAAGATCGCGCGCATTCTCAATCCCGTCGACGTCGACGTCTTTCGCCCGACCGATCGACAGGCGGCGCGCCGGCGCCTCGGTCTGCCCGCCGGGGCCCGAATCGCCGTCTGGCACGGCCGCGTGGAGTTGCCGAAGAAGGGGCTGGACGTGCTCGTGGAATCCTGGGCCGAGCTCACGAGACGACAGAACGCCGCGGAGCGTGTGCTCCTCCTCGTCGGGGACGGAGAAGACGCGAGCCGCCTGGAAACCGAGATCCGCCGACGTGATCTCGACAACGTCGTGTTCGTCAATCGGATGATCCACGACCCGCATGAGCTGAGAACGTATCTCGGGGCGGCGGACGTGTATGTCATCGCTTCGCGTCACGAGGGACTCGCCGTTGCCCCGATCGAGGCGATGGCCTGCGGGCTGCCGGTCGTCGCCTCGGGCGCCGGCGGAATGGCCGACATCGTCGGGAGTGGGGTCGCCGAGGCCGGAATCGTCGTGCCTCCCGAGGATCCGGTAGCGCTCGCGGGTGCACTGCACGAGCTGCTGGCCGACGACGTGCGCAGCAGCTCACTCGGGGCGGTTGCGCGTCGGCGGGCAGTCGAAGAATTCTCGCTCGAGGTGGTCGGCGCAGCCCTCCGGCAGTTCCTCCTGGTCTGATTCGTATCAGCGTCTTTCGACCCGGAGTCCGCCGCCGCCGACCCAGCTGGTTCGTGCCCGTCTCCGCAGCACGCGCGCGGCAAGGCCCGGGGCAAGCGCCATCGAGGCGAGCTCGAGGCGGCGGCGGCGATCGAAGCCCCGCGCCAGCAGCAAGGAGGCTGCTCGGGTCCTGTTACCTGTCTGACCACTCACCAGCGCATCGGTCAGATCCTGGAACGCGAGCTCGCGCCGGTAGGTCGCAATCGATTTCTCGAGCGTTGCGGCCTCCTCGGCGCTCAGCAGCTTGTTGCGGCGCGCCTTCTCGAGCGTTCCGATCTTCCCCAGCAGCAACTCTCGCCGTCGCGCGGTGAGGCTCGTCTCGCTCAGCCGGTACTCGGCAAGCGGCTCGTCGACGCAGCCCGCGGCCGAGCCGGCCAGGATCAGGCGGAGCCAGAGATCCCAGTCGGTCGTCCAGAGGATCGACTCATCGAAGCCGCCATGCTCGAGCAGGAGCGAGCGCCGCACGGCCGCGAGGCCGAAGACGAAGTTCCGCTGCAGGATCGCGCGTCGCTGATCGTCCACCTCGAAGCGCCAGTGACGGTGATAGGCGTGCCGGACCTCGGCGCCGTTGGCCACGAGCACTGCGTTCGTGGTCAGGATGTCGAGGTCGGGACGGGCCTGCGCCAGGTCGCTCAGCGCGGCCAGGAAGTCGGGGCGGTAGACGTCGTCGGCGTCGAGGATCGCGACGAAATCGCCGCTCGCGGCCCGTGCCGCGGCGTTCTTCGCCGACGCCTCGCCGCCGTTCTCCTTGCGGATGAGCGTGATCTCGTCGCGGTAGGGGACGAGCGCCGTCTCGATGTCGTCGGTGGAGCCGTCGTCGCAGACGATCACCTCGAGCGCCGGGTACGTCTGGCTCCGGATCGAGTCCAGCGCGTTCGCAATCACGTCCGCCACCTGGTAGGCGGCGACGATCACGGAGAAGGTCGGCGCACGCCCCGGCTCGACCGGCTGCGCCGGTGGTGGCGCCAGCATCCGCCTCATCCGGGCCGCGATTGTATCGTCGCCGGCGGTGGCGCCGGTTCTCCTCCACGCTCTTGGCGGCGTACGCCCCGCGGTCGTGGCGCGTATCTCCGGTGATCCGGAGACGCTGCGAGACGCCGCGGCTGGTCTGCCGGAGGGCGTTGCCAACCCGGAGGCGATCGCAGCCCGCCTTCGCCGGAGAGGACAGGTGTTGGAGTGGGGCGAGCCCGAGGTCCCGACCGACACCCGGGCGCTCCTGCGGTTCTGCCGTCTGCGGGGTGAGTCGTCGGTCGGCATCGCGCGTGCAGATCCCGCGCTCCTCCCG
>JAICLM010000238.1 GCA_025927435.1 Thermoleophilia bacterium
AGCCGGCCTCGGCGAACGTGGCCGCGAGCGGCAGGCCGACATAGCCTGCGCCGAGGACGGCGACGTCGTAGAGGGCGCCCTCAGCCACGGTCGGCAAGGCTAGCTGCGACCCGTTCCGCGGCGTGCCCGTCTCCGTAGAGTAACGGCCGCTCCTCGGGCATCCGGGCCGAGGCGACCGCGGCCGCGAGCTTGTCCGGATCGTCGTCCACGAGAACGTTGGCTCCGAGCTCGACGGTGTCCACCCACTCCGTGGAAGGCCTGGCCGTCACGCAGGGCACCCCGTACCAGTACGCCTCCTTCTGGAGTCCGCCCGAGTCGGTGACGAGGACGCGCGCCTGCGAGACAAGCGCGGCCATATCGAGGTAGCCGACGGGGGCGACCACCTCGACGTTCGGCGGCACCTCGCCCAGCGCGGCACGCGTGCGGGGGTGCGCGGGAAAGATCACGCGCTCGCCGATCCGGCCGAGGCCGTCCACGACGCGCGCGAGCCGCTCGGGCCGGACGTTCGCCTCGCGGTGGATCGTCGCAGCGACGTAGCCGCCCGGCTCGAGGCCGCGCTCGGCGAGGATCCGCGACCGCTCGCGCGCGATCGGAGCAAGGGCGAAGCACGCGTCGGCCATCACGTCACCGACGACGTCGATGCGTCCCGTGACGCCCTCCGCGAGCAGGATCTCGCGTGACCGCTCGTCGGGGCAGAGCAAGAGCGCGGCAGCGGCATCGACCGCGATCCGGTTGTGCTCCTCGGGCATCGACAGGTCGCCGCTTCTCAGCCCGGCCTCGACGTGCGCGACCGGAACGCCGACATCGCCTGCCGCCTCCGTGCCTGCGCGGGTCGAGTTCGTGTCGCCGAAGACGAGCGTCCAGTCCGGCCGCTCCTGCTCGATCACAGCGGCGATGGCGGGCCGCATGGTCGCGGCGTCCGCGGTGTGAAGGTCGAGCCGGTACCGCGGCTCGGGCAGCCCGAGCTCCGTGTAGAAGACATCGGAGAGCTCCGGATCCCAGTGCTGGCCCGTATGGAGGCCGACCTCCTCGATGCCCGCCACGCGCAGCGCGGAGCTGACGGGACCCGACTTGATGAACTGCGGCCGGTTCCCGACGACGGAGAGGACCTTCACGCGGGCGACGCTATCGGGTCTGGACCGAGACCGGCCTCGGACTTGACATTGGACACTGATGTCTGATTTATTATCTCAGACAACAATGTCCGACTTAAGGAGAAGGTCATGCAGCACAAGTCGCACTTCGAGAACTCGGTCGCAATCGGAACACCCGAGGACGGCCGCAACCCGCGCCGCTGGCTCCTTCCGGTGCTGCTCATCGCCCAGCTGATGGTGATCCTCGACATCACGGCGGTGAACATCGCGCTCCCGCACATCGCCGCCGACCTGCAGCTGAACGGCTCGACGATCAGCTGGACGATCACGAGCTACTCGCTGATCTTCGGCAGCCTCCTCCTGTTCGGAGGCCGAGCCGCCGACCTCCTCGGCCGCCGTCGCATGTTCCTGACCGGCCTCTGTGTGTTCACCGCCTCGTCGTTCGCCTCGGCGATGGCCACGAGTGCCGCGACGCTGTTCGCGGCTCGTGCGGGACAGGGGCTGGGGGCCGCGATCCTGTCTCCGGCCGCTCTCTCGATCATCACCTCCTCGTTCCACGGCACCCAGCGCGCAAAGGCGCTCGCCGCGTGGGGCGCGATCGGTGGAGCCGGAGCGGCAATCGGTGTCATGGTCGGTGGCGTCCTGACCGAGTTCGCGGACTGGCGGATGATCTTCTACGTCAATCTGCCCGTCGCAGCGGTGCTGCTTGTCGCCTCCTCGAAGGTCGTCCCGGCCGACACGCAGAAGCCTCGCTGGCGTGGCCTCGACCTTCCGGGAGCAGCCCTCGCCACCACCAGCCTCGCGGCAATCGTCTACGGGATCACGCAGGCGGATTCCGCCGGCTGGACGTCCATCCAGACGCACATCTGCGGTCTGGGCGGACTGGTTGGCCTCGCGGCGTTCGCCGCCTACGAGCTGCACATCGACGCGCCGCTCCTTCGCGTCGAGCGCATCGCCGACCGCGCGATCGGCGGAGGTCTCGTGCTGATGGTGGCCGCCGCGGGCTCGATCTTCGGGCTCTTCCTTCTCTGCTCTCTCTATCTCCAGAACGTGCTCGGCTGGGGCCCGCTCACCACGGGGCTCGCCTTCATCCCGCTTGCCTTTTCCGCAGGTGTAGGCGCTCACGCGGCCGGTCACCTCGTCGCGAACCACGGTGTGCGCATTCCGCTTGCCGGAGCGTTCGGCGTCGGCGCGATCGGGATGACGCTCCTCTCCCGCGTCGGGGAGAACGGCACGTACCTCCGCGATGTCCTGCCCGGCATGCTCGTCGCCGGTGTCGGTCTCGGCGTGGCGGTGGTCACCGTCTCGATGGCGATCCTCACCGGGGCTCGCGCGGAGGAGGCCGGGATGCTGTCCGGGCTCAACTCGACCGGCCACGAGATCGGAGGCACACTCGGGATCGCGATCTTCTCCACGATCGCAGCGGGAAGCGGAGCGATCCTCGGCCCGCATGCAGCATCCGGGATCGGACACGCGTTCTTGGTCGCCGCGTTCGTCGCTACGCTCGCCGGCGCAGTGTCGATCGCAGCTCTCCCTCGTGCCCAGCAGTTCCTCCCCAAGCTGCGGCTGAGCCCGCAGGCGATGCCCATCCACTGACCGATGAGCAAGACGCAGGCACGGTCCGAAGCGTCCGCCCCGAAACGCCGCCGGGCGGACGCCGAGCGCAACGTCTCCTCCATCATCAGTGCCGCCCTCGAAGCGCTGGCGGGCGATCCGGACGTCAGCATGGCCGAGATCGCTCGTCGCGCCGGGGTGGTTCGCGCGACCGTCTACATGCACTTTCCCACCCGCGAGTCGCTGCTCGATGCGGTCATGGAGCACGCAGTCGCGCAGGTGGCCGACGCGACGAGCGGAGCCGAGCCGACGCGAGGCGAGCCGGAAGAAGCGCTGGAACGAGTGCTCCGCGCCACCTGGCACAAGCTCAGCGACTTCCACACGCTGCTCGCGATCAACACCGGCCGGCTTTCGGCCAAGGAGCTGCACCGCCGGCACCAGCCCGTCATGAGCCTGTTCGTGCCCCTGATCGAGCGGGGTCAGGAGAAGGGCGTCTTCCGGGACGACCTTCCCGTCTCGTGGCACCTCGCCATGATCCGCGCGATCGCGCATGCCGCGAGCGCGGAAGTACGAAGCGGGCGGATCGACGAGTCTCGAGTCGAAGAGGCGATGATCTCGACCGCGAGAAGTGCCCTCGC
>JAICLM010000143.1 GCA_025927435.1 Thermoleophilia bacterium
CCGAAGAGCATGTACGGCAGGAACTGCGCGAACGCCATCACGCCGACGTCGAACGCCGAGTGCGTCAGCTGCAGGACGAACCAGCCGAGCGCGATCCGCTGCATCCACGAGCCGGTCTGCGAGACGATCTGACCGCCGAAGAAGAGGCGGTAGTTGCGATAGCGGAGGCTGTGGAACGTGCGCCGTGCGGCTTTGGTCACGCGCTTCCCTTCTCGGTCTCGAGCAGGCGGGCGAGCGGCTCGGCCGCGGCGCTCACCGCGGCGAGCTCGGCCGGCGACAGCGCGTTGAGCCGACTCGCGAGCCAGGCGGTTCGGCGGGAGCGGACGCGACGGAGGGTCCGCTGGCCCTCGTCGGTCAGCGTCAGGCCGATGCGGCGCCGGTCGGACTCGCTCTGCGTGCGGGCGACCAGACCGTCGCGCTCGAGCCGGGAGACGCGCTTCGACATCGCGGCCGTCGACACACGCTCCTCCGCCGCGAGCTCACCGACGGTGACGCCCGGGGCGTACTTGATCGCCACGAGCAGGCCGACCTGGTGCGGCGAGACGCCGGCGATCTTCTCCCGGCGCAGGTCGCGGGCCAGGCGGAGCAGCGTGGGGCGGAGGCTGTCGGCCACCGCCATCGCTTCGAGTTGCTGCTTCGTCGTCTGTGCCATTCGTTAACCAGGTTAGCGATAGTCGCTAACCCGGCTAACGGTCTTTACAGAATCTTTGAAAGGAACTGCTTCGTGCGCTCGTGCGTGGGCGCCTCGAAGAAGTGTTCGGGCGTGCCGTCCTCGATGATCAGGCCGTCGTCCATCATCACGACGCGGTTCGCGGCCTTGCGGGCGAAGCCCATCTCGTGGGTGACGACGATCATCGTCGTGCCGGCCCGGGCGAGTTCCTCCATCACCGAGAGCACCTCGCCGGTCACCTCCGGATCGAGTGCGCTGGTCGGCTCGTCGAACAGCATCAGCGCGGGACCCATCGCGAGCGCGCGCGCGATCGCCACCCGCTGCTGCTGCCCGCCCGACAGCTTGCCGGGATAGGCGTCGACCTTGTCCGCGAGGCCGACGCGGCCGAGCAGCGCCTTCCCGAGACCGACCGCCTGCTCCTTCGGCGTGCCGAGCACGTGCACCGGCGCCTCGATCACGTTCTCGAGCGCGGTCTTGTGCGGGAAGAGGTTGAAGCGCTGGAAGACCATCCCGATCTGCGTCCGCTGCCGCGCGATGTTGCGCTCGCTGTCCTCGACGAGCTTCCCCTTCTTCTGCCGGTAGCCGATCAGCTGGCCGTTCACCTCGATCCGGCCGTCGTCGATCTTCTCGAGGTGGTTGATGCAGCGGAGGAAGGTCGTCTTGCCGGAGCCGGACGGCCCGATGATGCAGACGGTCTCGCCCTTGGTGACCTCGAGCGAGACGCCCTTCAGCACCTCCAGCCGGCCGAAGCGCTTGTGGACGTCCTCGGAGTGCATGACGACCTCGGTCATCGGTGCTGAATTCCCCGGCCCCAGGCGGCCATCGGGTTCCAGGCGTTCTCGAGCCGCTCGCGGAAGCTCAGCTCCTCACCGCGCTCGCTCTCGGTGAGCCGCCGCTCGATCAGCGCCTGGATGAACGTCCACACCGTCGTGAGCACGAGGTACCAGACGGCGATCGCAAGGAAGTAGTCGGCGATGAAGGTCTGCGAGTAGTTCTGCTCGGAGAACGCGAACAGCTCGAAGACGCCGATCGTGTACACGAGCGAGGTGTTCTTCATCATGTTGTTGAACTCGTTCCCGAGCGGCGGCACGATCACCCGCGCCGCCTGCGGCAGGATGATCCGCCGCATCGCCAGCCCGTACGTCATGCCGACCGAGCGCGCTGCCTCCATCTGGCCCCGGTCGACCGAGTCGATCCCGGCCCGGATGATCTCGCGCATGTAGGCGCCCTCGTTGACGCTCAGCGCGACGATGCCGGCGATCGCGGCATCGGGGACCGTCCAGAAGCCGAAGTGCAGACTCGGCCAGCTGAAGGCGAAGTAGACGTAGAAGATCTGGACGAGGAGCGGCGTGCCGCGGAAGATCAGGACGTAGACGCCGGAGATCCAGCGGAACGGGGCGAAGCGCGACATGCGGGCCAGCGCCGCGAGGAGCCCGAGCAGGACGCCGGCCGCCTGGGACGCGACCGAGATGTAGACCGTCGCCCAGAGCGTGCGGAAGAGGACGTGACTCGGATGGAAGACCTGCTGCCAGATGACGTGCCAGTCGACTGCGACGAGCCCGTGCATCTGGCAGCTGGTTTCCCTACTTGTTCTGCAACGCGAACTGAGCCGCCTGCCACTTCGCGAGGATCGACTTCATCTTGCCGCTCAGGTACAGCGCCTGGATTGCGTTGTTGACCTTCGCTCCGAGCGGGTCGCCGAGGCGTGTTGCAACGCCCTCGGGCGCAATCCCGACCTGCTTGCCCGCGGTCTGGAACTTGTCGCCCGTCTTGCGGATGTAGTAGAGAACGGGGGTGGCGTCCGCGAGGTAGGCGTCGACCTTGCCGGACTGGATCGCCGCGGCTGCGCTCGTGTCCGCGGGGTAGCTCCTGATCGTGATCTCGGGCTTCCCCTGCTTCTTCAGGACCTTGTTCTCGGCCTGCAGGGCGGCGAGCTGAGTCGTCGCTGCCTCGACGGCGGCGGACTTGCCGCTGAGGGAGGCGATGTCCGTGATGTGGGAGGGATTTCCCTTCTTCACCATCAGGAACGTGCCCACGGTGAGATACGGCGAGAAATGGACCTGCTTCGAGCGCTCCGCGGTGATCGTCATCGAGCTGATGATCGCGTCGCACTTCTTCTGCTTGAGCGCCGGGATGATCACATCGAAGCCGGTCACCTTGATCTGCGCGGTCGAGCCGAGCTGCTTCGCGATTGCGTTCGCGATGTCGATGTCGTAGCCGGCCGCCTTGCCGTTGACGATCGACTCCGCCGGCGGGTACGTCGTGTCGACGCAGAAGACAAGTGGGTTCGGAACGGATGAGGCTGCGCCGGTCGTCGTGGTGTTGTCCGAGCTGCCACCGCCGCCGCAGGCGGCGAGGGTCGAGACCAGCGCCGCAAGCGCAAGGAGCGGGAAGAGACGCTTCACGGATTGCCCTCCTGTGTTCGAGACCTGCGAGAGAGCGACTCTACAGACGGAGGGCAGCGGCGGTGAGCGCCTGGAAATGCGCGATTAGTTGCTCGCTCTCGCTCATGAGTACGCCGTGCTCGACGGCGCCGGATTCGACGCCGCGCTGCACTCCCTCGACGAGCGTCCGGTCTTCCCGTCCGACCTGGTCGTCGAAGGCGAGGAGGTCGTCGATCCAGGCGGGCTCGACGTCCGGGCCGAAGAAGTAGTCGAGGAAGCGGTACGTCCGGTCGGGCGCCAGCGGCACGATCGGGCCGATCGAGATGTTCGGGCAACCGGGGAAGATGTTGATCCCGAGGTTCGGCCAGAGGAAGTGGAACTGCGCGCGGGGGAGCTCGTCGGCAGGGGTCACGGTGCGGAGCGGGCCGTGCTGGGTCGAGAGGCGCCCGTCCGTGGAGAGCACGTACGCACCGGGTGAGGTGTCGACGAGCTCGCTGAAGGCGGGATGCGCGACCTGGCAGTGGTAGCACTCGAGGAAGTTCTCGCTCACGATCTTCCAGTTGGCGGCGATCTCGGCCTCCCAGCGGGAGTGGTGGACGAGCGAGTCGACGTCGAGGCCGAGTTCCGCCACCTGTGCGGGGAGGGAGCCGAGCGCTTGCGGGAGCGGCTCTGGATCGGGGCCGGCGTTCGCGAAGGCGAACGGGCCCCACGTGTCGACTGCGACGGGGACGAGGCCGAGCTCGTCCTGCGGGAAGTCCGGCTCCTCCTCGCTGCGCGGCGCTTTGCGGAGCCGGCCGTCGAGCCCGTACGTCCACGCGTGGTACGGGCACTGAAGGGTCTCGCGGCTCTGCTCGCCGGCGGCGAGCGCGTGACCGCGGTGGCGGCACACGTTGAGGAAGCCGCGCAGGTCGCCGTCGCGGTCGCGGGTGACGACGATCGGCGTCCGCCCCACCTCGGCGGCGAAGTAGCCGGGCTGCGCGAGCTGTCCGGTGTGGCCGACGTACTGCCAGGCCGGGAGGAGGATCCGCTCCCGCTCGAGCCTGAGGATCTCGGGATCCGTGTACCAGCTGTACGGCAGGGTCTTCTCCACCGAGCGAGCGTACCCGCCTCTTTCGGCCACGTCCGGTAGCTGCCACCGGACATGTCTCGGTAACTGATACCGAGACAGGGCCGAGTCGGACGGGCCGGTCGTTTGCTCAAGCGGATTCCCCGGGCGGCCACGCCCGCAGCGGCCATGTCAGGTTGCTGCCTACCGGACATGTCTCGGTGACTGATACCGAGACACGGCTGCGTGGGACGATGAGTTCGTGCGCGCGATGGTTCTTCACAGGGCCGGGGAGGCGTTGCGGCTGGAGGACGTGCCGGTGCCCGAGCCGCGGCCGGGGCAGGTGCGGCTGCAGGTCTCGGCGTGCGGCGTCTGTCGCACCGATCTCCACGTCGTCGACGGCGAGCTGGCGCGCCCGAAGCTTCCCCTCGTTCCCGGCCACCAGGTCGTGGGAAGGATGGAGGACGGGCGCCGGCTCGGTGTGCCCTGGCTCGGCTGGACGGACGGCACCTGCCGCTACTGCCTCTCGGGCCGCGAGAACCTCTGCGAGTCCGCCCGCTTCACGGGCTACGACCTCGACGGCGGCTACGCGGAGTGGGTCGTCGCCGACGAGGGCTACTGCCTGCCGATCCCGGACGAGTACGACGACGTACAAGCTGCGCCGCTGCTCTGCGCGGGCCTGATCGGCTACCGCTCGCTCCGCCTCGCCGGCGACCCCGAGCGGCTCGGCCTCTACGGCTTCGGCTCGTCGGCGCACATCGTCGTTCAGGTCGCCCGGCACGAGGGGCGCCGAGTGTTCGGCTTCGTCCGGCCGGGGGACGAGGCGGCAGCAATGTTCGCGCTCGAGCTCGGCTGCGAGTGGGCCGGACCCTCGGACGAGCGGGCTCCCGAAGAGCTCGACGCCGCGATCATCTTCGCGCCGGTGGGCGAGCTCGTCCCCGCCGCCCTCCGCGCCGTCGCGCGCGGCGGCATCGTCGTCTGCGCCGGGATCCACATGAGCGACATCCCGACCTTCCCGTACGAGCTGCTCTGGGAGGAGCGCGTCATCCGCTCGGTCGCGAACCTGACGCGCCGCGACGGGGAGGAGTTCCTCGCCCTGGCGCCGCGCGTGCCCGTGCGTACCGAGGTCGAGGAAATCCCGCTCGAGCAGGCAAATGAGGCGCTCGAGCGGCTCCGCTCGGGGCAGATCCAGGGTGCCGCCGTGCTAAGAGTGGACTAGATGAGCCGCCTTTCGGACGTGGCGAGTTGGGCCACCCGGCACCGCCGGCTGCTCGGCGCTGCCCAGCTCATCGTGCTCGCCGTCTTCTTCGCCAGCCTCGGCTGGGCGATTCGCGGCTCGATCAGCTCGGCCGGGCACGACCTCGCCCGCGCCAACCTTGTCCTGTTCGCGCTCGGCTGCGCGGCGCTCGCCGCGTACTACCTCGTGTTCGTGATCGGGTGGACGTGGATCCTCGCGGAGTGGGGAATCCGGCTCTCCTACCCGGCCGCGCTCCGGGCGGAGATGATCTCGATGCTCGCGAAGTACATCCCGGGCGCGATCTGGGCGCCGGCCGCTCGGGTCGTCGCCGCACGCCGGGCCGGCGTGACCGATGCGGCGCTCGTCACGTCTTCGATGCTGCTCGAGGCCGG
>JAICLM010000034.1 GCA_025927435.1 Thermoleophilia bacterium
CGCGCGGCGACGACCGGCTCATGCTCGCCGGCCGGCTCGGGCCGGACAACGTCCAAGCCGCGATCCGAGCCGTGCAGCCGTGGGCCGTGGACGCTGCGTCGCGACTCGAGTCGGCTCCCGGGATCAAGGACCACGACAAAGTGCGGGCCTTCATCGAGGAGGCACACGCATGAGCGACTTCGGCGACTACGGCGGCCGCTACGTCCCCGAGACGCTGATCCCGGCCCTCGACGAGCTCGAGCGAGGCTGGCGCGAAGCGCTCGCCGACGACTCGTTCCGCGCCGAGCTCCATCACCTGCTGACGACCTACGCCGGCCGGCCGACGCCGCTCACGCTCGCCGAGCGCTTCGCGCCGGGCAAGCGGATCTACCTCAAGCGCGAGGACCTCCTCCACACCGGCGCGCACAAGCTCAACAACGCGCTCGGCCAGGCGGTGCTCGCGCAGCGGCTCGGCAAGCGCCGCATCGTCGCCGAGACGGGAGCCGGGCAGCACGGCGTCGCCACGGCGACGGTCTGCGCGCGCTTCGGCTTCGAATGCGTCGTCTACATGGGCGAGGAGGACATGCGCCGCCAGCGCCCCAACGTCGAGCGGATGCGGCTGCTGGGCGCGGAGGTGCGCGGCGTCGACTTCGGGACCAGGACCCTGAAGGAGGCGACCAGCGAGGCGATCCGCGACTGGATCACCAATGTCGAGACGACGCACTACCTGATCGGCTCGTGCGTCGGGCCGGCGCCGTATCCCGAGCTCGTGGCCGAACTGCAGTCGGTGATCGGGCACGAGGCGCGCGAGCAGATGCTCGCGGCCGAGCAGCGGTTGCCCGAGGCGGTCGTCGCGTGCGTGGGCGGCGGCTCGAACGCGATCGGGATCTTCCACGGGTTCGTCGCGGACGAGGACGTGCGGCTCGTCGGGGTCGAGGCGGCCGGCGCAGCGTCGCTCGGAAGCGGTCGTCCCGCCGTCCTCCACGGCGCGCGGTCCTCGGTGCTCGCCGACGAGGACGGGCAGATCGCCGACGCACACTCGATCTCCGCCGGTCTCGACTACCCCGGTGTCGGCCCCGAGCACGCCTTCCTCCGCGACACCGGACGGGCGGAGTACCGCGTCGCGACCGACGAGGAGGCGCTCGCGGCGTTCCAGGAGCTCGCGCGAACCGAAGGCATCCTCCCCGCGCTCGAGCCGGCGCACGCCCTGGCCCGCGCGCGCGACCTCGACGCCGAGCTGATCCTCGTCGGGCTCAGCGGCCGCGGCGACAAGGACCTCGCCGAGGTCCTGGAACGGCTGTGAGCACCTCGAATCCCGCGCGTGGCGTTAGCGGCAAGAAGCTCGTCATCTACCTCGTGGCCGAGCCGGAGACGCCCGACCTCGCCCAAGCCGCAGTCGAGGGAGGCGCCGACGTGATCGAGCTCGGCTTCCCGTTCTCGGATCCGCTCGCGGAGGGGCCGGTGATCCGGCGCGCGTCGGAGCGGGCGCTCGCGCGGGGGATGCGCACCCACGCCTGCCTCGACGTGCTCGAGCGGACGCGTGAGCTACTGCCCGAGACGCCGATCGTCCCGATGACCTACGCGGCAATCCTCGAGGCCTACGGCTACGAGCGCTTCGTGACGGATGCCCGGAAGCGCGGCGCGACGAGCTTCATCCTCGTCGACCTCCCGGTCGAGGAGCAGCCCGCGCTGCGGCGGATCCAGCTCGTTGCGCCGACCTCCACCGAGGAGCGAATCCGCGCCGCGGCCGAGGTCACGGACGGCTGGCTCTACCTCGTCTCGGTCACCGGGACGACCGGCGCCCGAACCGAGCTCTCGCCCACGCTGCCGCCGTTCGTGCAGCGGGTGCGGGCCGTCACCGACGTGCCCGTCTACGTGGGCTTCGGGATCTCCACGCACGAGCTCGCGCGCGCGGCCGGCGGCCTCGCCGACGGCGTCATAGTGGGCTCGCGGGCCGTTGAGGTCGCCGAGACAGGGCGCGATGCGCTGCGGGACTTCGTCGCGTCGCTCCGCACCGCACTCGACTCTTAGCGACCTCTCACACCCGTCTCAGGTCCATCTCACCTGGGGCAGCGAGCATTCCTCCCAGCGCGATCCCTCCCTCCGACAGCGCAGCCTCGGCGCCGGCCGTTTCCCCCTCTGATGCCGGCGTCGGGCTCGGCGCTGTATCAGGAGCGACACGCACGGGCAGGTGAAGGCGGAATGCCGTCCCGCGCGGCAACGGCTTGACCGAGCAGCGGCCCCCGTGCGCGCGGGCGACGGCGGCGACGATCGCAAGCCCGAGGCCCGCGCCGCCGCGCTTGCGGGTGCGGGCGCCGTCGGCGCGTGCCCAGCGGTCGAAGATGCGCGGGAGAGCCTCGGGTGGAACGCCCAGGCCCGAGTCCGAGACCTCGATCACCACTACGCCGGCTCCGTCCGCGTGGGCGGCGAGCTCGACGGCGTCGCCCGGGTTCGTGTACTTGACGGCGTTTTCGAGCAGCGCGTCGATCGCGACACGCAGCGCTTCGGGATCTGCGACGAGCCGGCCGGCGAGATCGACGTCCAGCCGCCACGCGCGCCGCGCCACCTCCGACCAGCGGATGAAGAGATCGGAGAGGAAGGCCTCGAGGTCGATCGCCTGGAACGCGAATCCCTGCTGCTCGGACTTCGCGAGCAGGAGCAGACGCTCCACGATCCTCTCCATCCGGCCGAGCTCGTCGAGCGCCACCTCCAGTTCCGGTGCATCCGGCTGGTCGCGACTGAGCAGCTCGAGGTGCCCCCGCGCGATCGTGATCGGGGTTCGCAGCTCGTGCGACGCGTCGTGGAGGAAACGCTCCTGCCGTTCGAGGAGCGACGCGCGCATCTCGGCGACGCCCTGCACCTCGGCCAGCGCTGCCTGGCGCCGCTGCGCGTGCCAGACCATCGCGAGGAACATCGCCGACATGAGCGGCACTTCGAACAGCTCGCCCCACAGCTGTAGGCCGTCGAACGCGTCGGCGAAGATGCTCGCCCCGGTCGCCGCGACCACCACCGTGAGGACCATCCACGTCGTTCGCATGGACCAGGTGCGGATGCCGTAGACGATCGTGAGGCTGATCCACAGGAAGTGGAACGGGATCGTCTCCCAGCTCGGCCAGAGCACCATCGCAACCCAGTTCGCGGCTGCGAAGGCCGCCCAGCCGGCCTCGAGCGGATTACGCCGTAGCCAGGCGATAGCCCGCATTCCGCACCGTTTCTATGGCCGCCTCCGGGCCGAGCTTCTGCCGCAGCCTCCTCACGCAGACGTCCACGACGTTCGAGCCCGGGTCGAAGTCGTAGCCCCACACCTCGGCAAGCAGCCGCTCCCTGCTCACGACCTCGCCCGCATGCACGAGCAGGTGGTGGAGGAGCCGGAACTCGCGGTCCGAGAGGTCGGCAGTCCGCTCCCCGATGCCCGCTTGCCGCCGCGCGACGTCGAGCACGACGCTGCCGCCGCGCAGGACGTGCTCGTCGCCGAAGGTCGCCGCCCCGCGCAGCCGCGCGCGGATCCGCGCGAGCAGCTCGTCGAGCGAGAAGGGCTTCGCGAGGTAGTCGCTGGCGCCGAGCTCGAAGCCGCGGAGCTTGGTCTGCACGTCGCCGCGCGCCGAGAGGATCACGACCGGCAGCTCGGGCTTCGCGCTCTGCAGCTCCCGCAGGACCTGCAGCCCGTTCAGCCCCGGCAGCAACAGGTCGAGCACGACGAGGTCCCAGCGCGCCTGCGTCGCGAGGTCGAGCCCTTCGCGTCCGTCCCCGGCCGCGACGACCGTGTATCCCTCGGCCTCCAGCCCGCGGGCGAGGAACGCCTGGATACGCGCTTCGTCCTCGATGACCAGGATCCGCAATCCGACCTCGCGGTGAATCTACACCGGTGTCCGATGACCTGTAAATGACGGAGAGATGACACCTTCGTCATGCAGCAGGTTCGCCCCCGCCGCCCTTGATAGGAACGCGATCGATGCGGGTCGGCGTGAAGCTCCTACTCGTTGCCGTGGCCGTGACCGCCGCCGGCGCGGTCATCGGCTTCTACGTCTCGAACCTGACGACGCTCGCGGGCTCGCGGTCCTACTCGGTTCCCGTCCAGAATGCCAACGGCCACCCGGTCGTCAAGCTCGAGATCCAGACCGTCGCCGCGGTCGGCCCGACGCTTAGCCCGAATCCCGACTGGGTCTCGTATCTGGTGAAGGATCAGTCGACCGGGCACTGGAAGCGCGAGACCGTCTGGGACCTGCCCGCGCACGCGACCGTCCACGTCACGATCTACAACTTCGACGGGGCGAGCGGTCTGCGCAATCCGTACCTCGCGCGACCGCAGGGCATGGTCGGGAACCGCATCAGGGTCGACGGCAAGCCGACCGAGGCGATCGACCCCAATGACGCGTCGCACACGTTCGCCGTGCCTGCGCTCGGGCTCGTCCTCGCCATCCCGGGGGTCGCCGACGAGGCGAAGAACCAGTGCGAGTACGCAGACGCACCCATCGGCGGGTGCGCGATGTCGACGGCGCACCGCACCATCAAGTTCACGTTCCACACGACGACACCCGGCCACTACCGCTGGCAGTGCTTCGTCCCCTGCGCGGCCGGCTGGGTGTACGGCTTCGGCGGCCCGATGCAGACGATCGGCTACATGGACGGCTTCCTCAACGTGAAGGCGTAGCGATGGCGAGCGAACCGAGCGCGGCCACCTCGCCAAGCGACTCCACGAACCACGGTCTCCGCGTCGTCGTCGTCTGGCTCGTCCTGAGCGCGATCGCAACGCCGCTCGTGGCGATCTACGTCGGCCCCCTCATCCCGCCCGGCAACGCCACCGTGCAGGGACAGGGACAAACCTTCGACAACCAGGTGATGACGGCGTTCGTCACCCCCATCCTCTGCCTGCTGGCTGTCTTCTTCGCCTACGGCCTGATCCAGTTCCACGTGAGGCGCAACGAGGCGATCCTCGACGGGCCGCCGATCCGGAACGACTCTCAGATCCAGCTCCTCTGGATCGTGATCACGACGGTCATGGTGCTCTTCCTCGCCGGCTTTGGCACGTACGAGCTGCTCCAGGACGGCTCTGGCGGCGGCCAGGGGCCGAACCCGATCGCCCTCCCCGCGCACCACCAGGACGCCTTCCAGGTGCAGGTGATCGCCCAGCAGTGGCAGTTCACCTATCGCTATCCGTCGCTCGGCGGCCTCGAGTCGAACCAGCTCTACCTGCCGGCGAACACCACCGTCGCGCTCCACGTCACGTCGCTCGACGCCATCCATTCCTTCTGGGCGTACGAGCTCGGCGTCAAAGCCGACGCGAATCCCGGCGTCGACAATGTCGCCTACGTCGAGACGAAGGGACCTACGACGTTCCACGTCCGCTGCGCTGAGCTCTGCGGGCTCTGGCACCCCTACATGTTCAACAACGGCCGCGTCGTCGACTCCGCGCAGTTCCAGGCCTGGGCCTCCCAGCAGCAGAGGGTCTACGCCTCGATCAAGCCCTTCATGAACAAACCCGAGTCGGAGGGCGGAGCGCCGTACGCCAAGACGTACTTCCCCGAGCCCGACAGGAGAGCCGGATGACCGAAGCCGCCGCCCCGCCGCCCCGGCCGCTCTGGCGCCGCCTGCTCGGCTTCAACCTCCTCACCGCCGTCCTGCTCGGAATCGGCGGCTGGTACCTCGGTTGGTTCGGCGCCCACGCGATCGGCGCGGAGAGCCTCGAGTACTTCGAGGACACCGACTACAACGAGCTGTCGGTCTACCTCGCCTACCTCGGCGGCGTGATCGGCTTCCTCGTCGGCCTCGGCTTCCTCAACTATCCGATCGCGCGGCTGCGGGGCTACCCGCCCTCGCTCCGCGAGAAGGAGACCCACGGCTGGACCCGCTACTTCAGCCTCTGCACCGACCACAAAGTGGTCGGCATCCAGTACCTCTGGGGCATCGGGCTGTTCTTCTTCATCGGCGGCCTCAACGCCATGTTGATCCGCACCGAGCAGCTGAGCCCGCACAGCCAGTCCTTCCCGATGGGGACCTACCTCACCCTCGTCGGGATGCACGGCACGATGATGATGGGGATGATGACGAGCGGGATTCTCGGCCCGTTCGCGAACTACCTCGTCCCGATCATGATCGGCGCCCGGCGGATGGCCTTCCCGCGCATCGAGGCGCTCACGTTCTGGCTGCTGATGGCCGCCGGGGCGATCCTGACGACGACGATCTTCTTCGGCGGCTTCCCGACGGGCTGGACGGGCTATGCACCGCTCCAGACCCAGGCGAACCCGGGGATGGACAACTACATCCTCTTCTTCGCGCTCGTGGGCGTCTCCATGACGCTGCTCGGCCTGAACATGATCGCGACGATCCTGACGATGCGCGCGCCGGGCCTGACCTGGACCCGGCTGCCGATCTTCGTCTGGGGCGTCCTCTCGACGGCCGTGCTGATGGTGCTCGCGGCGCCGGTGCTCATCGCCGTGCTGTCGATGGGAGCGCTCGACCGAACGGCGCAGACGTCCTTCTTCAACGCGGCCGCCGGCGGCAGCAGCTACCTGTACCAGAACCTCTTCTGGGTCTTCGGCCACCCGGAGGTGTACATCCTCGCCCTGCCCGGCTTCGCGATCGTCCTCGAGCTGCTGCCCGTCTTCGCGCGCAAGCCGCTCTGGGGCTACCGGCTCGCAGTCGCCGGGCTGCTCGGCGTGTCGCTGCTGTCGTGGTTCGTCTGGCAGCACCACCTGTTCGTGAGCGGCATGAACGGCGACCTCCGCCCCTTCTACATGCTCTCGACCGAGCTCATCTCGATCCCGACCGGCTTCACGTTCCTCTGCGGGATGATGACCCTCTGGCGCGGCCGGATCAGTTTCACGGTGCCGATGCTGTTCTGTCTCGCCTGGTTCTTCAACTTCCTGATCGGCGGGCTCTCGGGTGTCTTCCTCTCCGACACCCCGAGCGACGTGACGACCCACGGCAGCTTCTTCTCGATGGCCCACTTCCACTACACGATCATGGGCGGCCTCGTCTTCACGTTCTTCGCGGCCATCTACTACTGGGTGCCGAAAATGACCGGCTGGGAGCTGCACGAGGGGCTCGCGAAGATCCATTTCTGGACGATGTTCATCTTCTTCAACTCGACCTTCGCGCCGCTCTTGGCCGCCGGCTTCCTCGGTCAGGCCCGCCGCGCTCCCGTGTACACGGGGAACCTCAAGTTCCTCAATGACTGGGTCTCGATCTCCGCCTTCCTGCTCGGGATCTCGATGCTGATCTTCCTCTTCAACCTCGTCTGGTCGCTCGCGTTCGTGAAGCAGCCGGCGGAGGCGAACCCATGGGGGTCGCGCTCGATCGAGTTCCAGCTGCCGTCGCCCGTGCCGGTGCACAACTTCGACCGCATCCCTGTCTTCTCCAACGATCCGTACGGCTACGGGGAGGGGCCGGCCCCGAGCTATGTCGTGCCGGCCGGGGCCCCCGCGGGGAGGGAGTGAGCGATGGCCGCTGAGCCGCTCGCCGACGAAGGAACGAGCTACGCGGTCGTCGAGCAGGAGCCGCCCGAGATCCTCGGCCGCAACCTGATCTCGGCGAGCTACCTGCTCGCGGGAGCCACGGCCTTCTTCTTCATTGCCTTCGTCTTCGCCTACTTCTACCTCCGCTCGCTGAACAACGCGGGCATGTGGAAACCGCATGGCGTGGACGCCTCGATCGGGTGGGGCACTGCGGTCGTCGCCTGCTACGCGCTGAGCGCCCTCCTCGTGCGGTTCAGCCTCGGCGAACGTCGCGCTCTCCGTCGCTCACAGTGGCGACTGAAGGGTCTCGCCGCGCTGCTCTTCGGGGTGGTCGGGCTCGTGCTCCAGGTGATCGACTGGACGCAAGAGAGCTTCGGCCCCGCCGACGGAGGATTCGCCAGCGTGTACTTCGGCTGGACGGCGTTCCTCTTTCTGTTCGTGCTCTGCACGCTGCTCTGGCTGGAGATGAGCGTGGCCATGTCGTTCCGCTACCGCAAGACCGACGGCCCGCCCCCTGCCGGCCACGCGTCGGGCGACCCGCACCGCCGGGCACCCGACATCAGCGATCCCCTCTCACTCATCCGCGCCGAGCTCGTGGGGCTCAGCTTCTACTGGACGTTCCTCGCCGGGATCGCCGTCGTCAGCTGGGTCATCCTCTACCTCATCTAGATGGACCCGCTGCCTCTCGTCGTGTGCGGGACGGCGGCGGCGCTGTACGCCCTTGGGAGGCGTGGAAAGACGCGGCCGTGGCGCGAGGTCAGCTTCTACTGCGGCGTCGCGCTCTCTTTCGCCGTGCTCGAGCCGCCCTTCGACGACTGGGCCGACACGTGGCTGTCTGCGCACATGACGCAGCACATCGTCCTCATGACGGTCGTGCCGCCGCTCGTGGTGCTCGGCCGCCCGTGGCCGCGCATGTGGCTGCCGTTTCCGCTCCGCGCGCGGCGCGCCGCCGGTCGCGGCTTGTCGCGCTCACCCTCCTTCCGGCGTAGCGCAGGGTTCCTGAAGCGCCCGGCGGTGGCGCTCGCGGTGCAGTCGGCGATGGTCGCCGTGTGGCACGTGCCTCAGCTGTACGACGCCGCCGCGCGCAACGAGTGGATCCACGTCCTCGAGCACATCTGCTTCGTCGCGCCCGCGCTGGTCTTCTGGGGCGCGCTGCTCGACGCGCCGCCGGTGCGCGCCCGGATCGACCATCTCCACCGTGCGATCTGGTTCACCGCCGCAATGGTCCCGAGCTGGATCCTCGCGATCGTGCTCGCCTTTGCCACCGCGCCGGTCTACGCGGCGTACCCGTCGCTGACCGATCAGCAGCTCGCTGCGGGAATCATGTGGGTGCCGGGATCGCTCACCTACTTCGTCGCGGCGATCGCCGCGTTCTACCGCTGGCTCGAGCCCGGCGGCGCCGAGGCGCCGGCCGCCGAACCCCGACCCGAGGAGCTCTCATGGACGTGACCGCCTCCTTCCTCTCCGGCGCGATCCTCAGCTGGGCGCTGCCGCTTGCCCTGCTCATCGCAGTGACGGTCTGGTGGATTGTCGTCCTCCGCCGCCGCTCGAGCGACGACACGTAGTCAACCGGCGCGGAGATCGACCACGGTCGGCTTGCCGCCGCGCCTGATCGTGAGCACGTCGTACATGCGCGCGCTCTCGTGGCCCGGCACCAGGCACGCGAAGCGATAAACGCCTCTCTTGCTCGCGCGAAAGGTGAAGCGCGCGCTCTGTCCCGGCTCCAGCCCCCTCTGCGGGTGCGGTGTCGCCGCACCGCGGAACGCCGGCCTCACCGAGCCGGCGCCGTTCACCACCGCGCAGGAGTGCCGGAGCGGGCCGCGGTTCTTGCACACGACGTGCACGACCCAGCCGCGCGGCACCGTCCACATCAGGTAGCGCGAGTAGCCGTCGAAGTTGAAGCCGCCGTTTTCGCCGTTGTAGGAGGCGATCAATGTGATCGTGACCCGATGCCGGTGGGCGTCGACGGCGAGGAACTTGTGCGGCGGCGGCGCCTTGGCCGCGAACAAGAGGGCGACGAGGGCTTCTGCGACCACGTTTGCAGAATCGCAGAGCAACGAAAAGATCGCCAGCCGCTCTTATCGAACCCTCACGCGTCTCTCACGGTTGTCCTATGGAGAACGGGCACTCTTGAGCCGAAACCTGATGCAAGGAGACCTCGACACATGAATCCCCGCCCAGCCAGCTCGCGCCTGCGGCTCGCCCTCGCTCTCGTCGTCGCACTCGCGATCGGCGCCGCGGCGGGCGCCGGCGCATTCGCGCTGACCAACCACGACTCCAACACCCAGAGCGCGGCCCCGCTCGTCGTGCCGGCACAGCCCGCCTCGGCCACCTCGACCGTCGACTCGCTCACGGAGCTCTACAAGCAGGACGCTCCCGGCGTCGTCGACATCACCGTCCAGTCGACGACCAGCGGAGCGGCCGGCGAGTTTCCGTTCGGCACCCCCGGCAGTTCACAGAAGCAGCGGGCCGAGGGAAGCGGCTTCGTGATCGACGAGGACGGCAACATCCTCACCGCCGAGCACGTCGTCGACAACGCGGACTCGATCCGGGTCACGTTCCAGGACGGCTCCACCGCGAAGGCGACGCTCGTCGGCAGCGACAAGTCGACGGACACGGCCGTGATCCACGTCGACGTCTCCGCCGCGAAGCTGCACCCGCTTGCGCTCGGGGACTCGTCGGCGTCCGAGCCCGGCCAGAGCGTGGTGGCGATCGGCAGCCCGTTCGGCCTACCCGAGACGCTAACCGCGGGCATCGTCAGTGCCGTCGATCGGACGATCACCGCCCCGAACCGCTTCTCGATCACCGGCGCGATCCAGACCGACGCCGCCATCAACCACGGCAACTCCGGCGGCCCGCTGATCGACGTTGCGACGAACACCGTGATCGGGATCAACGACCAGATCGACACCAACTCGAACGACAACGCCGGCGTCGGTTTCGCGGTCCCGATCAACGCGGCGAAGAAGGTCGCGCAGACGCTCATCGAGGGCGGCACTGTGAAGCATGCCTACGTCGGCGTCCTGATCCGGAGCGTCCCCGGCGGCGCCAAGATCACGAAGATCGTCGAAGGCTCTCCGGCAGCCAAGGCCGGCCTGAGGGTAGGTGACGTCATCACCGCCTTCGACGGCAAGGCGATCGCCTCCGCCGACGACCTCACCTCGGCCGTCACGAGTGCCCAGCCCGGCGACAAGGTGACCCTCACCGTGCGCAGCGACGGAACGAGCAAGCACGTCACCGTGGAGCTCGGCGTCCAGCCCGCCTCGGCGGCCACCCGCTAATTCCCTCCGCGGCGGGCGGCCCGACGGTGGCCGCCCGCCGCAGGTGCCGCGCCCGCCCGTAGGATCGCGCCATGGAGCGGGCGGATCGCGCAGCGCTGCCGCTCGACGCGAGCGTGGCCCGCCGGACGCTGGTCGCGAGCATCCTCGGCTCGTCGATGGCTTTCATCGACGGCTCGGTCGTCAACGTCGCGCTGCCGTCGATTCAGGCCGACCTCGGCGGCGGGCTCGCGACCCAGCAGTGGGTCGTCAACGCCTACCTGCTCACGCTCGGGTCGCTCATCCTCGTCGGCGGCTCGCTCGGCGACATCTTCGGAGAATCGAAGATCTTCGCGGTCGGCGTGGCGAGCTTCGCCGGCGCCTCGCTCCTGTGCGGGATCGCTCCGAACGCGCCTTCGCTCATCGTCTTCCGCGGCGTCCAGGGCATGGCCGGTGCGCTGCTGGTGCCGGCCTCCCTCGCCATGATCACAGCCACGTTCACCGGCACCGCGCGGGGTAACGCCATCGGGCAGTGGACGTCGTGGAGCGGCATCTCGTTCATCGTCGGGCCGACCCTCGGCGGTTGGCTGGTCGACGTCGCGACCTGGCGGGTCATCTTCCTGCTCAACCTGCCGATCGCCGCCGTCACGCTCCTCATCCTGATGCGGCTCGGCGGGATGCACCAGGCGCGACGCGAGGACCTGCGAGTCGACGTGCCGGGGGCGATCCTCTGCACGGCCGGTCTGGGCCTCGTCGTCGCCGGATTCATCGAGCAGCCGCGGCGCGGCTGGGGCGACCCACTCATCGTCACGGCGCTGCTCGGCGGCGCCGCCTGCCTCGGAGCCTTCGTCGCCTACGAGCTACGGACGCCGACGCCCATGCTCCCGCTGCGGCTGTTCCGATTGCGCAACTTCTCGGTCACGAACGTCGAGACGCTCGCGGTCTACGGCGGGCTCTCCGGGCTGACCACGTTCCTGACGCTCTTCCTGATCGAGTTCGCCGGCTTCTCCGCGCTCAACGCGGGCCTCTCGCTGCTTCCGGTCACGATCGTGATGTTCTTCCTCTCGCCGCGCACGGGCCGGCTGTCGATGCGCTACGGGCCCCGACTGTTCATGGCGCTCGGCCCGATCCTCGCGGGAGGCGCGGTGCTCGCCTACACGCGCTTGCCACAGGACCTCGATTACTGGGTCGACATCTTCCCGGCGCTGCTTCTCTTTTCGGTGGGGCTCTCCCTGACCGTCGCTCCCCTGACGACGACGGTGCTGGCGGACGCCGGCCCCGGCGACGCGGGGGTCGCCTCGGGCGTGAACAACGCAGTGGCACGCGTCGCGGGCCTGCTCGCGATCGCGGTGCTCGGCATTGCAGCTGCCGGCGGCGGGGACCACCTCACGGTAGGCGGCTTCCACGTCACGATGGCCGCCGTCGCTGCTCTGCTCGTGTGCGGGGGGCTGATCGGAGCCGTCGGGATTCAGAATCCTTCCGCCTAGGCAATGCCTATGTGTATGCTCGACACATGCCGAAGCCGGCGTACACGGCCACCGAGGCGGCTCGCGAGCTCGGAATCAGCGTCGACACGCTCCGCCGCTGGGACCGCGAGGGGCGGATCCGCACCAGTCGCGACAGCGCCAACCGGCGGGTCGTAGCGCTCGAGGAGATCGAGCGGCTGCGCGGGGAGGC
>JAICLM010000272.1 GCA_025927435.1 Thermoleophilia bacterium
GCGGCGCGGTCGCTCGGCTTCGTGCGCGTGAAGCGATTCGCGCTTCCCGACGGACGGCGAATCTGGATCTGGTGGCGAAAGCGAGCGGCATGAACGGCACGACGCTGATCGTCAATGCCGACGACTTCGGCTGCACCGAGGGCGTGAATCGCGGCATTGCGGAGGCGCACGAACGGGGGATCGTGACGAGTGCGAGCTTGATGGTGAACAGGCCGGCCGCGGCCGAGGCCGCCGCGTACGCTCGGGGGCGGCCCGAGCTGGCCGTCGGACTGCACGTCGAACTGCGCCGGTGGCGCATGCCCGCCCGCGTGGCACGGAGACTCGCGGCAAGGGAGCTCGAGTCGCAGCTAGCGAGGTTTCGCCGACTTCTCGGCCGCGCCCCCACTCACCTCGACTCCCACCACAACGTGCACCGCGCCGAGCCGCTCCGCCCGCTCTTCCTGGCGCTTGCCGACGAGCTCGGTGTGCCCCTCCGTCATTACTCCAGCGAGGTTCGGTTCTGTGGGGAGTTCTACGGTCACGACGGAAACGGTCGTCCAGAGGAGGAAGCGATTCAGCCGGGGGCCCTGATCGAGCTGCTTCGAGGTCTCCGTCCGGGGGTCACGGAGCTGGGGACACATCCCGGGTATGCGGAAGGCCTCCGCGAGTGGTACCGCACCGAACGCATCCAGGAGGTTCGCACGCTTTGCGACCCGGCCGTGCGCGAGGCGGTCGAGCGTCTCGGCATCCAACTCGTCAGCTTCGGGTCCCTGGCGGTGCGGCGATGATCGCGGTCGTCGTCCTCACCCACAATCGCCTGCACCTCCTTCCGCGCTGCGTCGAGGACGTGTTGCTCCGGACGTCTTCCGCGACGACCGAGATCGTCATCTGGGACAACGCGTCGGACGACGGCACGAGCGAGTACCTCGCCGGCCTGAGCGACCCGAGACTTCGAGTCGTCAGAAACGAGGAGAACCTCGGGACCAGTGCGTATGCGAACGCGGTGCCGCTGACCACGGCGCCCTACATCGTCGAGGTCGACGACGACGTCATCGAGGCGCCCCCCGACTGGGACCGCATCTTGCTCGAGGCGTTCCAGGCGATTCCCGGGATCGGACACCTCGCCGCCGACCTCAAGGAGGATCCGAACGACTCCGCGTACTGCTACCTCAAGTACGTGAAGGAGACGAAGGACGTGTTCACGCCGAAGACCGTTGAGGGCCGGCGGATCCTCGAAGGTCCAACTCCCGGCGGTTGTGCGATGACGTCCCGCGAGGTCTACGACCACGTCGGCGGCTTCCGCCGTCACAAGAAGCTCGTCTTCTGGCACGAGACCGAGACGTACGTGCGCGACGTGCGGAAGCTCGGCTACCGCACCGCGATCCTCGAGGATCTGAAGGTCTGGCACGCAGGAAGCCCGTATTACTCGCGAACCACGCCGGCGAAGATGGCCTTCTACGAGCATCGACAACGCGCCGTCGCGCGCAAGGACCTCGTCAAGCGCGCGATCCTGAGCCTCCCCTTCGCCGCCGCCCTCAACAGGCGGTACCGGTGGTTCGATCCGCCCTCTCGGTACGTCCCGCCCGACTTCGGTCATGCGCCCGACCGACCCTGAACGTCTCCGCCGCCGTCTGCGGTCGGAATGGGCAAATGCGATCCGAGCCGCGTCGTTGCTCGGGTGGAAGCGGCAGGTGGGGCCTCGCGTCCGGCCGGGGATCGGCGGCTCGGCTAGCCGACGGCCCAGCCGCGACGCTTGAGATACCGGAACATCCGGATCTTGGTCATCGTGAGCGTCGCGTCGACGTCGAGCCCGTCGGGGTCGAACGTGAAGTCGGCCAGTGAACGCCGCAGCGGCCAACCTCGAGCGTGGCCCGCGTAGAACGAGAGCCAGATGTCGTCGACGAACCAGTAGCGGCGCGGGCAGCGGAACAATTCCGGGTCAGCGAACACGGCCGAGTCCGCGATCATGCCGCCCACGCCCACGTAGTCGGCACGCTCGAACGGGGTCTCGACGCGATCTCGCTCCGCGTAGCTGCGTGCCCCGAGGCGATAGGTGAACGCCCACCAGCCGGCGAGCGACCCGGGCGCGAAGCTCGACAGCTGATCGGCGACCATCGAAGGACCGAAGTCCTGGTCGTCGTCGACGAACACGACGGCGTCGTGCCGGTCGCTCAGGTCGCGCGCCAGGTAGAAGCGAGCGAAGGAACCGATGTTGCGGCTGCTGTGGACCGACTGGACGGGGACCGGACTGTGCGCGAGCAGCGCGTCGAGCCGATCCGCTTCGCGCCGGTTGTTGTTCCAGATGTAGAGGGCTACGGAGACCTCCTGCGCTGCGAGCAGCTCGAGCGTGCGCGGCAGCCTCTCGATCCGCTGCCAGGTACACATCACGACCGGTACGCGGCCCGGCTCCCTCAGCGTCGCGTACGTCTGCGCCTCCGTCGCTCCCAGAACCAGGGCAAGAGCTCCCCGGTGAACGCAAGCCAGAGGAGCGCAGTGGTTCCGTCCCAGTCCTTGAGGCCGATTCGCCGCAGGCAGTACGGGTCGATACCGGCGCCGTTCCGGCCCGGCTCGGTCGTGAAGGCAAGGCGATAGCCTGCCGCGGCCACCGCCGAGCAGACGCGCTCGTCGTGGAGCCCGTAGGGGTAAGCGAAAAGCGGCGGCGCC
>JAICLM010000036.1 GCA_025927435.1 Thermoleophilia bacterium
CGGCACGCGACGCACGTCAGGCACGAGCCCGACGCAGCCGACGACCGGCGTCGGCGGGATCGAGGTCCCGTCGGCGTCGTTGTAGAGCGAGACGTTGCCGGAGACGACCGGGATCCCGAGCGCGTCGGCCGCCTGCGCGATCCCCTCGATCGCCTCGGCGAGCTCGTGCGCGACGGCCGGCTTCTCGGGGTTGCCGAAGTTGAGGCAGTCCGTGAGCCCGATCGGCTCGCCGCCGCCGCACGCGACGTTGCGGGCCGCGCCGAGCGTCGCCTGGACGCCGGCGCGGAAGCCGTCGGTCTCGCCGGGCGCCGGGCCCTGCAGCGAGGCGGCGAGCCCGCGCAGCGAAGGTCGCAGGCGCAGCACGGCCGCGTCGAGCCCGGGGCGGCGCACCGTGCGCGAGCCGACGAGGTGGTCGTACTGCTCGATCACCTCGCCGACGTCGAACCGGGGACGGTCGACGCGCCGCACCGGCCGCGCCTCGGCCCGCTGCTCGACCTCGTAACGCGGGCACTCGTCCGTCAGCAGCTGCGCGGGAATCTCCCCGACGATGTCGCCGTCGTGGAAGGCCCGCAGCGCTCCCGATTCGGTCACCTCGCCGATCGCCGTGCACGGCAGCTCCCAGCGCGCGCAAACGCCGCGCACCGCGTCGAGCATCTCCGGCCGGACGACCGCCACCATCCTCTCCTGCGACTCCGAGATCATGATCTCCCACGGCTCCATGCCTTCCTCGCGGAGCGGCACGCGGTCGAGGTGGATGTCGATTCCCGCGTCGCCGGCGGCCATCTCCGCCAGGGACGACGCGAGGCCGGCAGCGCCGCAGTCCTGCAGCGACTCGACGAGGCCCGACTCGACGAGCTCGAGCGAGACCTCGATCAGCTTCTTGCCGGTGAAGGGATCCCCGACCTGGACCGACGGGCGCTTGTCGGCGTCGTCCTCACTCAGCTCGGCGCTCGCGAGGACCGAGGCACCGCCGATCCCGTCGCGGCCGGTCGTGGCCCCGTAGAGGACGACGAGCCGCCCCGGCCCGCTCGCCTTCGCCGAGCGCAGGCGCTCGCTCTCGAGCAGGCCGACGCACATCGCGTTGACGAGACAGTTCGAGGCGTACGCGGGGTCGAAGACGGTCTGGCCGCCGACCGTCGGCACGCCCACGCAGTTGCCGTAGTGGCCGATCCCGGCGACGGCCTGCTGGAAGTGGAAGCCGGGCTCGCCGAACCAGAGGCCGTCGAGCAGCGCGATCGGCCGCGCTCCCATGGCGATCACGTCGCGCAGGATCCCGCCGATCCCGGTCGCGGCGCCCTGGAACGGCTCGACCGCCGACGGATGGTTGTGTGACTCGACCTTGAAGGCGACCGCCGTGCCGTCGCCGAGGTCGAGGACTCCCGCGTTCTCGCCCGGCCCCTGGAGGACGCGCTCGCCGGCCGACGGCAGCCGCTGGAGGAGCGGCGCCGAGTGCTTGTAGCCGCAGTGCTCCGACCAGAGGAGCGAGAAGACCGCGAGCTCGAAATGGTTCGGGTCGCGCCCGAGCAGGTCCCGGATACGGTCCGCTTCCCAGTCGGTCAGACCGAGGGCACGGTGAAGCGGCTGGACGGCGACCTCCGACAGGTGATTCAGTCTAACCCGGCTTTCGGAGGGGGCGGAATCTCACGCGACCCGCCCGCGTTGCGTTTCAAGGTAGATGCGTCGGCCTGCCGTCATCCTCGCTGTGCTCGCGCTCATCTGGGGCGCGTCGTTCATGCTGATCAAGATCGCCGACCGGCAGCTCGCACCGTCGACGCTGGTGCTCGGACGCCTCGGCTCGGCGACGCTGCTGCTCGCGGCAATTGCGGTTCTGCGCGTCGGACCGCGGCGGACGCTCACGGAGATCCGCGAAGCCTGGCTCTGGCTCGTCGTCGTGTCGCTCGTGAACACGGCGGTGCCGTTCTGGCTCCTTTCGTGGGGCGAGACGCGGATCGACTCCGGGCTCGCCTCGATCATCCAGGGAGCGGTCCCGATCTTCAACGCGGTGATCGCGTACGGGTTCTTCCGCGAGGCGCGCGTGGGAGGTCTGCGCCTCGTGGGCCTCGCGATCGGCTTCGTCGGGGTTGCGCTCCTCGTGGGAGCTCAGCCGCAGGGAAAGCTGCTCGGGGCGCTGGCTGTCGTGGGCATGGCCCTCTGCTACGCGATCGGGACGCTGCTCGCGGGCCGGCATCTCCGGGCGACCCCGCCGCTCCTCGTTGCGCTCGCCTCGACGGGTGTGTCGACCCTCGCCGTGCTGCCCGTGGGGATCGTCCAGGCGCCGGCGGGGGCCTGGCAGGGAGAGACGATCGCGGCGATCCTCGTGCTGGGCTTCGTCGGCACGGGGATCGCGTATCTCCTGTTCTTCGCTCTGATCCAGCGCGCCGGCGCGAACTACGCGACGCTGGTGACCTACCTCGTGCCGCCGATCGCCCTTGCCTACGGCGCGATCTTCCTCGGCGAGAGCTTTGGCGCGGTGGCGTACGGCGCCCTCGCGCTCATCCTCGTCGGCGTGGCACTTGCGACGGGCTCCGTTCGGCTAGCTTCGCTGCGTGTCGGTCGAGCTGAGGCGCGCGAACCCGTCTGACGCGGACTTCCTGCTCGAGCTGCTGGCCGGCGACGACGTCCGCCAGTTCCTCGGCCCGCAGACCGCGACGACGCGCGAGGGCGTGCTCGAGGAGATCGACCGCTCGCTCGCGGAGCCCGAGGGCTTCGGGCGGTTCGTGATCGAGCTGGACGGAGAGCCCGCGGGGATGCTCGGCTTCCACGTCGCGAACGAGCGCAGCCGGATCGCGCGCCTCGAGCGGCTCGCGATCCACCCGGGCTATCGGGGCCGCCGGCTGGCCGACGAAGCGGCGCGGCTGTTCCAGCGGCTTCTGCTCGGGGAGCTCGGCTACCACCGGCTCGAGCTCGAGATCTACGCCTTCAACGAGCGTGCGTGCGCGCACGCCGAGCGCGCCGGCTTCGTCCGGGAGGGGCGAAAGCGGAAGGCGTACCTCAAGGACGGAGAGTGGGTCGACTCCGTCCTTTACGCGCTGGTCGCCGAGGAGCTAGATTCGGCCCATGGCTGAGTTCCTGCACACGATGGTGCGGATCACGGATCCCGAGAAGAGCCGCGAGTTCTACGAGGCGCTCGGCTTCCGCTTCGAGCGCGACATGGACATCGTCCGGAACGGCGAGAAGGAGGCGACGAACTACTTCTACGGCATCGGCGACCAGGAGTCGGTGCTCGAGCTGACGTTCAACCACGACGGCCGCACCTACGACCTCGGCACCGGTTACGGGCACATCGCGGTCAGCGTCGACGACCTCGAGCAGTCGCTCGCCGAGCTGAAGGAACAGGGCATCGAGCCGGAACGCGAGCCATACCGGGTGCGCGAGGGCGGCTCCCTCATCTGCTTCGTCCAGGACCCGGACGGCTACCGCATCGAGCTGATCGACCGCAGTGGCCGCTAGCGCCGGCGAGGCGGGGGACACGGACGTGTTGCGAGCAGCAGGGCGAGGTGCTGATCCTGCCGCACTCTGACGGCTCCAGGCTGACCGTTCCGGTCGCACTCATCCTCGCCGCAGCCTTCGGCGCCGCCGATCAGTACCTCGGCAGCCTGACCGGCTCCGGGCACCCGTGGGCGGCGGGCTGGTCGACCGACCTCAGCCTCCTGTCGGCGCCGTGGCTCGTCCTGCCGTTCGTCGCCGGCGCCACTCAGCGCGAGCCACGCCGCGCCGCGCTGCTCGGCCTCGCCAGTACGTACGCCGCTCTGCTCGGCTATGCGGCGATGACGCTCAGTCCCGTCGAGAACGCGCATCTGACCCTGGCAGGCCTGCGCGGCTTCGCCGTCAGCGAGCGCAGCGTGCTTCTGGGAGGGATCGTCACCGGGCCGTTGTTCGGCTGGTTTGGCCAACAGTGGCGGACGCGGCGCGCGATCGCCGGCGCTCTCGTCACGGCGGCGGCGCTCTGCCTCGAGCCGCTCGCGCGACGGGCCGGCATCAATCCCATTCAGGATCGCGCCGTCTGGGTCGCGGAGGTCGCAGCCGGCCTGGCCTTTGCCGCCGCGGTCCTCGCCCGCCGCTACACCCGAAGCGTCCAGGACTAGCTTTGCCCGCTTTGCGGGAATAGCTCCGGCTGTGTGGCCGGAGGGTTCCACCGCCGAACATGTCCGGCGGCTGCAGTCGGTAACCGACGCGGCCCTGGCCCATCTGCATCTGAGCGAGCTGCTCGCGGCTCTGCTCGAGCGCACCCAGCGCATCCTCGAGGTCGACACGTGCGCGATTCTCCTGCTCGACGAAGCGACGAACGAGCTCGTCGCCCAGGCGGCGCGCGGCATCGAGGAGGAGGTCGAGCAGGGCGTCCGGATTCCCGTCGGTGCGGGTTTCGCCGGTCGGATCGCCGCCGAGAAGCGCCCCATCATCCTCGACGACGTCGACCACGGGCCGGTTCTCAACCCGATCCTGCGCGAGAAGGGCATCCGGTCGATGCTCGGCGTGCCGCTCGTCGTCGAGGGAGAGGTGCGCGGCGTCTTCCACGTCGGGTCGCTGAAGCCCCGCGCCTTCCACGAGGACGAGGTCGAGCTGCTCCAGCTCGTCGCCGACCGGGCTGCGCTTGCGATCGAGCATGCGCGCCTCTTCGAGGCCGAGCGCGCCGCGCGCGAGCGGATCGAGAACGTGCAGGCGGTGACCGACGCGGCGCTCGCGCATCTCGAGGTGAACGAGCTCCTCAACGTGCTCCTGCCCAGGATCCGGGACATCCTGCGCACCGACACCTGCGCCGTCCTGCTCCGCGACGACGAGACGAACGAGCTGGTGGCGCGCGCGGCGCTCGGGATCGAGGAAGAGGTCGGCGTGCGCGTCCCGCTCGGCGCCGGCTTCGCAGGCCGGATCGCCGCCGAGGCGCGACCGATGGTGATCGACGTCGACGAGTACCCGGTCTTCAACCCGATCCTGCGCCGGAAGCAGCTCAAGTCGATGGTGGGCGTGCCGCTGCTCGTGCGGGGCGAATCGCTGGGCGTCCTCCACGTCGGCACGCTCAAGCCGCGGCAGTTCACGCAGGACGAGGTCGACCTGCTCCAGCTGGTCGCCGAGCGGGTCGCGATCGCCATCGAGCGGGCACAGCTGCACGAGGAGCTGATCCAGCTCGACCAGCTCAAGCTCAACTTCGTCGCCATCGCCTCGCACGAGCTGCGCACCCCGGCGACCTCGGTCTACGGCGTGCTCAAGACGCTCTCGGACCGCGGCCCGGCCCTGAGCGAGGAGCTGCGCGAGGAGCTGATCCGCGTCGGGGTCGAGCAGGGCGAGCGTCTCCGGCGGCTGCTCGAGGAGCTGCTCGATCTCTCGAGGCTCGACGCGCGCGCCATCAACGTCGAGCCCAGGCCGCTGGTGCTGAAGGCGGTTCTTGCGGACGTCGTCCAGGGCGCTCTCGCCGCCTCGGACACGGTCGAGCTCGATATCCCCGACGACCTCGCCGCAGTGGTCGATCCGCTCGTGCTCGAGCGCGTCGTCTCGAACCTCCTGGCGAACGCGGTGCGCTACGGCGCGCCGCCGATCAGGATCTCCGCGCAGCAGCGCGACCGGCACCTCCGAGTCGCCGTGGAGGACGCGGGCCCCGGCGTGCCGAAGGACCTCGAGGGAAAGATCTTCGACCGTTTCGCACGCGGAGGCGGCGAGGCGGGCCATGGCCTCGGACTCGCGATCGCCCGCGCGTACGCGCAGGCCCACGGCGGAGATCTCGTCCACGATCCGCGCCCCGGCGGGGCGCGCTTCGAGCTGCTGATCCCGCAGGAGCGGAACGGGCTGAGCAAGCCCGCCAGAGAGAGCTCCTAGCCGGACAGCGCGCTCTGCAGCTTCGCGAGCGTCGCGGGGCCGACGACGCCGTCCTCGTCCAGGCCCTTCGCGAGCTGGAACCGCTCGACCGCGTTGGTGGTCGACGGCCCGTAGACGCCGTCCGGTTTGCCCGCGGAGTAGCCGAGCGCCGCGAGCGCCTGCTGGAGCGTCTTCACCTGCGGACCGGTATCGCCGGGCTTGAGCGGCTGTGACGGCGCTTCCGCCGCCGGCCGGGTGCTCGCGGCGGTCGAGGTCTGCACGGTCACGGTGACCGGCTTCGGGAGCGGCGCCGGAGTCGGGGTCGCGCTCTTGCTGCCGTTGAAGAGGCCGAAGGCCGCGAGGATCGCGAAGACGATCGCGAGGACGGAGAGGCCGATGATCGCCACCTGAGTCATCGTCAGCGTCCGGTCGCCGATCACGAACTCCCGCTGCCCCGAGCGCGGCTCCTCGTCCTCGGGCAGGACCCAGACTTCGTCGGCGTCCTCGTACACGCCGCGGGTGGCGCCGCTTTGCGTCTCCGTGGGCAGCTCGGGCTCGTCGAACCAGTCGTCGTACCCGGGGTCGCGCGGCTCCTCGCGAGCCTCCATGACCGGGACGGTACCGCGTTTGCGCCCGCAGCGACAAGGCGTCCAACGGACAGCCGCAAGAAGGTCGCGCGTGAGCGCACGCCGTACGAGTGGTCGGTGGGCCATCGCGCTCCAGCCGTCGCACGTTCCGCGCCTGGAAGATCGGCCGAAATTCCGTCACGAAGCCGTGACGAACACGTGACGCCCGGCGCGTTAGCGTCCTGGGCATGGCAACGAGGGCGGCGACACCGTGGGGACCTGCAGATCTCGTGGAGGAGCTGACCGTTCCGCAGCAGGCGGGGGCCAAGCGGTTCGCATCGAAGGTCCAGCTGCTCGAGACCGCGAAGGGGGAGAGGCTCGTCCGCTTCTCCTACGCGGGTGCCGGCGGCGGCACGCGCGGGCCGGTCACCCTCCGAGAGCGAGACATCGGACGGCTGAAAGCCGCCCTCGCCAAGCACCCCGCACTGGCTGAGACGCTCGGCCTGGAGCCTTAGATCGCAGCGAGCACGCGCTCGCGGGCCGCGTCGACGAGCGAGGCGAGGAGCAGCGCGCCGTCGTCCGAGCCGAGCAGCGGATCGACCGCATGCTCGGGATGCGGCATCAGGCCCATCACGTTGCCCGCCTCGTTGCAGACGCCGGCGATCCCCTCGACAGAGCCGTTCGGGTTGTCGACGTAGCGAAGCACGACCTGCGCGGGGTCGAGATCGGGCGGAGGGAGATAACGGCCGTCGCCGTGCTTCACCGGCAGCACGAGCCGCCCACCGGCGGTGCAGCGTGTGGTGAAGGGCAGGTCGTCCCGCTCGACCGTGACCGGGACGTCGCGGCAGACGAAGCGCAGCGACTCGTTTCGCAGCAGCGCGCCGGGCAGCAGGCCCGCCTCGCAGAGGATCTGGAAGCCGTTGCAGATGCCTAACACGAAGCCGCCCGCGTCGGCGAACTCGCGGACCGCGGCCGTCGCCGGCGAGAACCGTGCGATCGCTCCGCAGCGGAGATGGTCGCCGTACGAGAAGCCGCCGGGGAGAACGACCGCGTCGAGGTCGGGCAGCTCGCGCTCCTCGTGCCAGACCGGGACCGCCTCCGCGTCGAGCGCGGCGAGCGCCCACAGCGCATCCCGGTCGTCCTGCGAGCCGGGATACGTGACCACCGCGATTCTCGGCTGGGGGCTAGCCAACGATCTCGACCTCGTACGACTCGATCAGCGGGTTCGCGAGGAGCCGTTCGCACATCTGCTCCACCTGCGCCTTCGCCGCGGCCGCGTCGGCGGCCTCGACCTCGAGATCGATCACCTTGCCGACGCGCGCGTCCTCCACCTCGAAGCCGAGATGGCCGAGCGCGGATCCGACCGCTTCCCCCTGCGGGTCGAGGATTCCCGGCTTCGGCCTGACGAGGACGGTCGCCCTCACCCGAGCACCACGGTGGGATCGTCGAGGTAGGCGGGGAACGGAATGGTGGTCAGCCGCTCGAAGGCCTCGTGGTACTTCTTGCGCGTGACCTGCACGACCTCGTCCGGCAGCTCCGGGCCGGGATCGGTCTTGTCCCAGCCTGTCGTCTCGCAGTAGTCGCGGACGAACTGCTTGTCGAAACTGTCCTGCGGCCGGCCCGGCTCGTACGAGTCGCCGGGCCAGAAGCGGGAGGAGTCCGGCGTCAGCGCCTCGTCGCCGAGCACGAGATTGCCGTCGGTGTCGATTCCCAGCTCGAACTTCGTGTCGGCGATGATCAGTCCCGCGCGCAACGCGTGGTCGGCCGCCGTCTTGTAGAGGCGGAGGGAGACCTCCTCGGCCTCGCGGAACCGCTCCTCGCCCACCAGCTCGGCCGCCTGCTCGCGCGTGATGTTCTCGTCGTGTCCCTCCACCGCCTTCGTCGCCGGGGTGAAGATCGGCTCGGGCAGCTTGTCCGACTCCTGCAGGCCCTCTGGGAGCCGGTGCCCGCAGACCTCGCCGCTCGCGCGGTAGTCCTTCCAGCCCGAACCGGCGAGATAGCCGCGCACGACGCACTCGATCGGCAGCATCTCGAGCCGGCGGCACTCCATCGAACGGCCGTCATCGCGGATGGCGAGCATGTGGTTCGGCACGATCGGCGCGAGGAGCGTGAACCAGTAGCCGGAGAGGCCGGTCAGGACGCGGCCCTTGTCCGGGATCTCGGTCGGCAGGACGACGTCGAAGGTCGAGATGCGGTCGGAGGCGACGAGCAGCAGGCGCTCCTCGTCGATCTCGTAGATCTCGCGGACCTTCCCGGACGCGATGTGGGTCTCAGGCATGTAGCGGTTCCTCCTTGAGGGCTTCGAGACGGGCGAACACGGTGTCGACGTGGCGCGTGTACGCGCCGAGGTCGAAGGCGGAGCCGAGGTCGACGCGCGAGGCGATCTCGTCGTCCGAGCGGCAGAGCTCGCGGAAGTCGAGCTCCTCCTCCCAGGCGCGCATCGCGGCACGCTGAACAAGGCGATAGGCGTCGTCGCGCGCGAGGCCGGACTCGAGGAGCGCGTTGAGCACGCGCTGGCTGAAGAAGAGGAAGTGGCTCGCCTCGAGGTTCCGGCGCATCCGCTCGGGCCGCACGACGAGACCCTCGACGAGCCAGGCGAAGCGCTCCAGCATGTAGTCGAGCGCGAGGAACGCATCGGGGATGACGACGCGCTCGGCCGACGAGTGGGAGATATCGCGCTCGTGCCAGAGGGCGACGTTCTCGAGGCCGACGAGGGAGCAGCCCCGCACCACGCGCGAGAGTCCGCAGATCCGCTCCGCGACGACGGGATTCCGCTTGTGCGGCATCGCCGACGAGCCCTTCTGGCCGCGGCCGAACGGCTCCTGCACCTCGCCGACCTCAGTGCGCGCGAGGTGCCGCACCTCGAGCGCGAAGGCGTCGAGGGAGGACGCCACGACCGCGAGCGCGGCGAGCAGCTCGGCGTGGCGGTCGCGCTGCAGGATCTGGGTCGACGACGGTGCGGGCTCGAGGCCGAGACGCTCGCACGCCAGCCGCTCGAGCTCGGGATCCGTCGCAGCGTAGGTGCCGACGGCGCCCGAGAGCTTGCCGACGCGCATCCCTTCGAGCGCGCGGGCGACCCGCTCGCGGCCGCGGGCCAGCTCGAACGCCCAGCCGGCGAGCTTGAGCCCGAAGGTGGTCGGCTCGGCGTGGACGCCGTGCGTGCGGCCGATCTGCAGCGTCTCGCGGTGCTCCTCGGCTCGGGCGGTGACGACCGCGAACGCACGGTCGAGACCCGCGAGGATCAGCGCCCCCGCCTCGCGGATCTGCACCGAAAGCGCCGTGTCGACGACGTCGGAGGAGGTGAGGCCGTAGTGGAACCAGCGGCCCTCCTCGCCCAGCTGCTCGGCGACCGCGTCGACGAAGGCGGCGGTGTCGTGGTGCAGCGTCGCCTCGAGCTCGGCAACACGTGCCACGCTCGGCGGCGTGGCCTCGGCGATGCTCGCCGCGGCCTCGTCGGGCACGACTCCGAGCTCGGCCCAGGCCGCCGTGGCCGCCTGCTCGACCTCGAGCCAGGTCGCGAGCTTCCCCTCGTCCGACCAGATCCGGGCCATGGCCGGGCGGGAGTAGCGGGCGATCACGTGCTCCAGTCTAGAGCGCTCGCCTGTCGGAGCCATGTCCCTCGAACGGGGGACCGCGACCGGCGAAATACGCGGCTACTCTGGCGCGGATTTTGCCCGCGAAATCTGTAGGAAGGTGTTCTTGAAGAGGTACTCTCTCCCGATCGCCGTCGCTCTCTCCTTCGCCTTCGGCGTTACCGGCGGCGCGTTGGCAGACGGGCATCCGGCCAAGAGCCACAGTCTCAGGAGCCATCGCCCCAAGGCCCAGGTGAGGGCGGCGACTGTTGCTCCGCACCACACCCTGGTCCCGAGCTTCGTGGCGCATCCGCGCGCGTGGTTCCGGGCGCTCGGTTCCCCTTCGGGCAAGGCGGCGCATTCGCACAAGGCGAAGCCCGCGCACCGCCACGCGGCGCACAGGCACGGGACGCACGAGCACGCAGTCCACAAGCGGACGCCGAAGCGCCGGGCCCACAAGCCCAAGTCGACCAAGCCGAGGGCCGACCGGCAGCCCCGGCCGAAGCGCCCACTGCGGGCGACCACGCTCTCGATCTACGAGCACACGACGCGGCCGAGGGCTCTCGCCCACCAGGGGTGCCACGCGGCGAGGCGTCACGAGAGCGGCATCGTCGTCCTCGACTTCGGCAAGCCCTCGTTCCAGAACGGCGGCTACGGGACGCTGCTCTTCTCAGGTCGCTTCGCGCCGAATCGCAAGATCACGAACGCGATGTTCGGCTACGCGCGCGGCTACGTCTCCTGCCTACCGCAGGGCTCAACCGCGACGATCGAGCTCGCGCGCGGCACCAGCAACTACCACCCCTTGGTGCCGAGCGCCTACACCGCCGGAGTGCGCTGGGCCCGCGAGACGAACAGGCTCGGGCGCATGCTCGCCCGAAAGGGCCTCGACACGCGCGTCGAGTCGGCTGCCGCCGACGACGCCGAGCCCGCGTGGGACCCGGCCTTCCGCCGGACGCGCGAGTTCTTCCACGGCTTCCGCGCGGGGGTGCACGGGCACACGCTCTTCAACTACGGCTCGCTCGACGGCGGAGTCGGCGCGGTCTGGAGCGCACGGCAAGCGTGGTTCGTCTCCGGCGGCCTGCGCAACACGAAGGCGTTGCCCGAGATCTACAACTCGGCGATGGCGGAGCAGTGGGCCGAGCTGGCGCGGATCGCCAGCGGCAAGTACCACCTCGGCATCCACTTTGCGGGCGTCATGACGCAGGGGACGTCGGGCTGCGACTGCGGCTTGCGGCCGGCGGAGGCGCACAATGCGCTCGCCGATGCGCTCGACGCGCAGGGCGTCGGCCATGTGCCGCTGCCCAGCGGCGGCACGAACATCGTCGGTTGAAGCGGGGCCAGAGGTGCAGGCCGGGAGGGGCCGGCGTGGATCTCAAAGGCTCAGGATGCGGAGCGCGAGTGCCGCGGCGTTGCGGGCGTTGTCGACGCCGACCGCCGCCACCGGAACGCCCGGCGGCATCTGCGCGATCGCGAGCAGCGCGTCGAGGCCGTCGAGCACGCTGAGGCTCGAGCGGAGAGGGACGCCGATCACCGGCAAGTCGGTCTGCGCCGCGACCGCTCCGGGTAGCGCCGCGGACAGTCCCGCACCGCAGATGAGGACGCGCAACCCCCGTTCGCGGGCGCTCCGCGAGTACTCCGCGACGGCGTCCGGCGTGCGGTGGGCAGACCGCACCTCGAACTCGTAGCCGACGCCGGCCTCGTCGAGTAGCTTCGTCGCGCCCTCCATCCGCTCGCGGTCGGACTCGGAGCCGACGAGGATCCCGACGCTGGGGCCCTCAGACATTCGCGGCGATGTCCGTGCGGAGGTGCATGCCGGCGAAATCTATGTGCGCCGCCGCGTCGTAGGCTGCGGTTCGGGCGGCCGCGACGGTTTCGCCGACCCCGACGACGTTGAGGATGCGGCCGCCGTTCGTGACGAGCTGCCCGTCGTGGAGCGCCGTCCCCGCGTGGAAGACCAGCGCTCCCGTCGCCTCGGCGGCCTCGACGCCCTCGATCGGCGTGCCCTGGTCGCCGCGCTCGGGATACGCGCCGCCCGAGACCACGATCGTGACGGCGGCGCGACCCCCGAGCTCGAGCCGCTGCGAGAGGTCGCCGGCGAGCAGCGGCAGCAGGTCGCTGTCGAGCCGGGGCAGGAGCGACTGCGTCTCGGGGTCGCCGAAGCGGCAGTTGAACTCGATCACGCGGAGCCCGTCGTCCGTTCGCATCAGCCCGGCGTAGAGCAGTCCCTGGAAGGGCGAGCTGCGTCGCGCGAGCTCGCGGAGCACCGGCAGGTGCACCGTCTCGAGGATC
>JAICLM010000128.1 GCA_025927435.1 Thermoleophilia bacterium
GCCGCCGACTGAGAAGTCGGTCGAGGATCAGCGCGATCGCGACCGGCCGGGCGAGACCGGCTAGCTCGAGGGGTCCGGGGCGGCTTCCGCGGCGGCCGCGGTCCGGCGGCGCCGGCGGAAGGTGAAGGCTCCGGCGGCAAGGGCCGAGAGCGCGAGCAATCCACCGACCGGCCCGCCCACCAGCAGAGGCGTGTTGCTGGAGGCCGAGACGTGGGCGGACGCCTGCTGGACGTCCGCGACGGGCAGCGGCGCGGCGCCCGAGATCTCGTAGCTCGGCGGGTGCGGGAACGGGCGATGCGCGACGATTGCGGCCCCCGCGGACGCGGTCGGCGTCTTGAACCCGAGCAGATCCCGGGCCCGGAGCAGCTGGTGCCAGACGACCGCAGCCTCCTGCCTCGGCGCTCCGACCGGGGCCCTGAGCTTGGCCGGCCGCGGGATCTCGTTCGCGGGCACGTGCTCGACCTTCCACTTCTGCAGGTACGTCGTGGGATCGACCGCGCCGTCGTAGCCGAGCCCCACGAACGCGGGCTGGTGCGGATGGATCTCGAAGTGGACGTGCGGCGGCGTCGTGAAGGCGTCGCCCGTGCGGCCGAGGAAGCCGAGCACCTGGCCCGCGCGCACGTGGGGGTGCGTGAGGATCCAGCGGGCGTAGCCGGCGAGGTGGGCGTAGTAGAACGAGTTGCCTTTTCTGTCGGTGAGCCAGACGCGCCAGCCGCCGAGCGAGTTCCAGCCGACCAGGCTCAGCGTCCCCCTCGCGACCGCGACGACCGGCGTGCCGAGCGGCGCGAACAGATCGTCACCATGGTGCCAGCCGTCGTAGATGTCGTTGCGGCCCGCGCCGTAGGTGTCGACGTACGAGGCGCCGCCGTCGATCGGGAAGACGTAGTGCGAGGGCTTGTAGCCGAGGCCCGGCACTGCCGTAAGCGGCTGCGCCACGGCCTGCTTTTGGTGTCGGGGCTCGTGGGCCCTGGCGCCTTGCTTCGACGCGCCGCCGCCGGTCTGGTTCCCACCGGACCGGCCGGTGCCCGCGTGGTGCTTCGGTCTGGACTTGTGGACGACCTGGGCCGAGGCGCTGAACGCAAACGCGATCGTCGTCCCGGCGGGCAGGCCGCGATGTGCCGCCAGGAGCTGGACGACGAGCGGAGCGGTGAGCCGTCCGACCGTCTTCTGGGCCGTGACCTGTCCCCAGCCGCCGACGCGCACCGTGCGGCCGGGGCCGAGCGCGACCGGCGAGCCGTAGACCGCGGCGCCGCTGACAGATCCCCTCCCGTGCGCCGCCACCACGCTCCTCGCCGTCACGGCGCCGCCGAACAGCGACACCGAGCCGAGCGCGACGTGCGATCCCGTGCAGCCCGAGCCGCTCGCAGCCGAGGACAGGAAGCGGACGATCGGTGCACTCGTGGGATAGGCGGATGGGCCGCGGCCGGTCGCCGGCGTGCCGAGCGTGAGCACGTGGCGTCCCGGCACCGCGATCGCCGCGGCGCCTGCGCCGACACAGCCGTCGGGCAGGTACGAGGGCGAGAGCGGCGCGTAGGCGGGCGCCGGCGTCGTTGTGGTCGTGCCGGTGGTCGTCGTGGTGGTAGTCGTCGTCGACGTCGTGGTGGTGGTGGTCGTCGTCGTCGACGTCGTGGTCGTGGTGTCGGCCGCGTACGCGGACGCGGCGCCCAGCGCCGCCAGTACGACGCCGATACCGAGGAACCAGACCCCACGCCGCATCGCCCCAGTGTGCCGAACCGCTCGGCGCTTCGCGTAGTTCTTGCAGCGGAACGCGATCCGGCACCACCGCCGCCGGCACGGGCGCCTACGATTTCACGGTGCCGGGTCAGGTGGTTCCCGAGGAGAGTGCGGGGCTCGCTGTCGAGGTCCTCGAGCTCGTCAAGCGGTATCCGAAGTCCTCCGTCAACGCGGTCGACGGCGTGTCCTTCGCCGCCGCTGCGGGCGAGGTCTTCGGCCTGCTCGGGCCGAACGGAGCCGGGAAGACGACGACCGTCGGGATGCTGACGACGCGGGTGCGGCCGACTGCCGGTGCCGCCCGCATCGGCGGTGTGGATGTCGTCCGGGACGCGGTGCGGGCGCGCGCGCAGCTCGCGGTCGTCCCCCAGCAGAGCAATCTCGATCGCTCCATCTCGATCCGGGACAACCTGATCTTTCACGCTGCCTACCACGGCGTGCCGGCGCGGGAGCGCGAGAGACGGGCCGACGAGCTGCTCGACCAGTTCGGGCTGCTCGACCGCTCCCGCGACAAGCCCGACTTCTTCTCGGGCGGGCAATCGCAGCGCGTGATGATCGCTCGTGCCCTCATGCACGCACCGCGCGTGCTCTTCCTCGACGAGCCGACGACGGGGCTCGACCCCGCGGCTCGCCTCTTCGTCTGGGACCGACTGCGCGAGCTGCGGGACTCGAACGTCACCCTCATTCTCACGACCCACGACATGGACGAGGCCGCGCTGCTCGCCGACCGGGTCGGGATCATGGATCACGGCCACCTGCTCGCGCTCGACACGCCCGACGCCCTGATCAGCTCGCTCGAGGGCGAGGGAACGCTCGAGCTCACCGCGGACCAGGCTGCCGACGGCGCAGTCGTCGATGCGCTCGGGGGGATGCCGCGCGTCGAGAAGGTCGAGACGGTTCAGGTCACGGGCGGGAACGGCGCTCCGGAAGCGCGGCCGCCGGGACCCCAGCCGCTGCGGGTGCGCCTCTACGTCACGGGCGACGCGGCCCTCTCGGTCGCGCCGGCGGCGGCGGTGCTCGCCGAGCACGGGCTGGCGCTCCAGGACGTGAAGCTCGGGGCGCCGACCCTGGAGGACGTCTTCATCCACCTCACGGGACGGACGCTGCGATGAGCGCCGTCGCCGCGCCGGCCCTCGAGCAGGGGGCGCAGTGGCGCGCCTTCCGCGCCGTCCTCTATCGCGACCTGTACGTCACCTGGCGCGAGTTCCCCGCCTTCCTGGCGCAGGTCATCCTGCAGCCGCTGTTCCTGCTCTTCGTGTTCGGGAAGGTGCTCGGCACCCTCAACTACACGCAGCACGGCTACACCGACCTGCTCTTTCCGGGCCTGCTCGCGCTCACGGCCGTGCTCACGGCGATGCAGGCGCTCGCCTTCCCGCTCGTGGCCGAGTTCGGCTGGACGAAGGAGATCGAGGACCGGCTGCTGGCGCCGATGCCGACGTCGTACGTCGCCGCCGAGAAGGTGCTCTTCGCGGTCCTGCGCTCGCTCATCGCGACGCTGATCATGATCCCGGTCGGGATCCTGATCCTCGGCTCGATCCCGTGGCGCTGGGAGGGCTTCGCACTCTTCCTCTTCGCGCTGGTGTTGGGAGCGCTCGTCGGCGCCGGCTTCGGCCTGCTGATGGGAACGCTCGTGCGGCCGGAGCGGATCACCCTGCTCTTCTCCCTCGTCTTCACGCCGCTGCTCTTCACCGGCTGCAGTCAGTACCCCTGGCCGTCGCTGGACAAGATTCGCTGGTTCCAGGTCGTCACGGCCTGCAACCCGATCACCTATGTGAGCGAGGCTTTTCGCGGCGCGATGGTGCCGGGGGTGCCGCACATGCCGCCCTGGGTCTGCGTCGTCGTCCTCATCGTCTCCGTGAGCGGGCTGCTCACCGTCGGCATCCGCGGCTTCTATCGCCGCGCGATCGACTGAGCTCAACCGCGCGCGGCGGCGAACTGGTCGGCGGCGAAGTCGAGGTCGGCGATGGTGTGGGCGGCCGACATCTGCGTCCGGATCCGGGCGGTGCCGCGCGGGACGACCGGGAACGAGAAGCTCACCGCGTAGACGCCGAGGTCGACGAGCCGGGCAGAGAACGCGGCGGCGGTGACCTCGTCGCCGATCATCACCGGCACGATCGGGTGCTCGCCGGGGAGGAGGTCGAAGCCGAGCTCGGCCATCCGCCCTCGGAAATGCGCCGTGTTCTCTCGCAGCCGGTCCCGCAGCTCGGCCGAGGTCTGAATCAGCTCGAGCGCCCGGAGGCTGGCCGCGACGACCGTCGGGGCGACACTGTTGGAGAAGAGATAGGGACGCGCGCGCTGGCGGAGGAGCTCGACGATCTCGCGCCGGCCCGAGACGTAGCCGCCGCTCGCGCCGCCGATCGCCTTGCCCAGCGTCCCCGTGAGGATGTCGACGCGCTCGACGACGTCGTGGTGCTCGGGGGTTCCGCGGCCGTTGGGTCCGACGACGCCGACGGCGTGGGAGTCGTCCACCATCACGAGCGCGTCGTGACGCTCGGCGAGCTCGCAGATCCGGTCGAGCTGCGCGAGGTAGCCGTCCATCGAGAAGACACCGTCCGTTGCGATCAGCCGGTGACGCGCGTCGGCAGCTTCCTCGAGCCGTGCCTCGAGCTCGTCCATGTCGCCGTTTGCGTAGCGCAGCCGCCGGGCCTTGCAGAGCCGGATCCCATCGATGATCGAGGCGTGGTTGAGCTGGTCGGAGATCACCGCGTCCTCCTCGCCGAGCAGCGCCTCGAACAGGCCGCCGTTCGCGTCGAAGCAGGAGCTGAAGAGGATGGTGTCGTCGGTGCCGAGGAACTCGGAGAGCCGCTCTTCGAGCTCGCGGTGCACGGCCTGCGTGCCGCAGATGAAGCGGACGGAGGCGAGCCCGTAGCCCCAGCGGTCGAGAGCCTCATGGGCCGCTTCGACGATCGCGGGGTGGTTGGCGAGGCCGAGGTAGTTGTTCGCGCAGAGGTTGAGCAGCTCACCGCGGCCGGTCACGTCGACGTGCGCGCCCTGCGGCGTCGTGATCTCGAGCTCGGACTTGTAGAGCCCGGCCTCGCGCACCTCGGCAAGTGTCCCGACGAGGTCGTCTCGCAGCGTTCCGTACATCAGCCCTCCTCGATTTGGGTCCAGTCGAGGACAACCTTGCCCGACTGCCCCGAGCGGGCAACGGCGAACGCCTCCTCGAATTCGCGGTACGGGAAGCGGTGCGTGATCACCGGCTTGATGTCGAGGCCGGATTCGACGAGCACGGTCATCTGGTACCAGCTCTCGTACATCTCGCGCCCGTAGATCCCCTTCAGCGTGAGCATGTCGAAGATCACGGGGTTCAGGTCGAGCGTCACCTCGTCGGCGGGGATGCCGAGCAGCGCCACGCGCCCGCCGTGGGCCATCGCGTCGATCATCGTCCGCAGCGCCAGGGGGTTGCCCGACATCTCGAGCCCGACGTCGAAGCCCTCGGTCATGCCGATCTCGCGCTGCACGTCGGCGAGCTCGCGCTCGGTGGGGTCGACCGTCACGGTCGCCCCCATGCGGCTCGCCAGCTCGAGCCGGTAGTGATTCGGGTCGCTGACCACGACCTGGCGCGCGCCGGCGTGGCGCACGACGGCGGCCGCCATGCAGCCGATCGGGCCGGCGCCAGTGATCAGCACGTCCTCGCCGAGCACGGGGAAGGTGAGGGCGGTGTGCACCGCGTTCCCGAACGGGTCGAAGATCGAAGCCACTTCCTCGTCGATCCCCGGCTTCTGGTGCCACAGGTTCGTCATCGGCAGCGCGACGAGCTCTGCGAACGCGCCGGGCCGCTGCACGCCGAGCCCGATCGAGTGCGCGCAGAGGTGACGCCTCCCGGCCAGGCAGTTGCGGCAGCGGCCGCACACGACGTGGCCCTCGCCGCTCACGAGGTCGCCGATCTGGAAGTCGCTGACGTTCGAGCCGCATTCCACGATCTCGCCGACGAACTCGTGCCCGATGACCATCGGCACCGGGATCGTCCGCTGCGCCCAGGGATCCCAGTCGTAGATGTGGAGGTCGGTACCGCAGATCCCCGTCTTGTGCACCCGGATCAGGACGTCGTTGATTCCGATCTCCGGAACGGGGACGTCCTCGAGCGAGAGGCCCGACGCCGCCTCGGCCTTGACCAGCGCCTGCACGCGGCCACCCTAGTGCGGGACGATTCCGGCGTGCCGAGCTAGGCGCCGGCGACTGCGCCCATGGTGAGCGCGGAGAGCACGATCAGGCCCGCAATCGTGAAGACGACGAAGAGCGCCGCGATCGTGAGTGTCGTCTGCTTCATGGCCTGACGTTCGCCGCGGGGCGCTTCAGCCCTTTGCAGGTGTCCGCGGCGCCGCCGCGAATCGTCTCAGTCCAGGACTCACTCCGAGGAGGTACACGGTGGACAGCTCGATGCGGTATTTCGGATGCGCGGTGGGGTTCGGCTTCGGCGTCCTGTGGATGACCAAGGGCCTCGGCGCGGCGATCCTCTGCCTGCTGCTGGCGGCCCTCGGCTACGGCGCGGTGCTCGTCGCCGAGCGCGCGCGGGCCAACCCCGAAGCGTTCCGGCTCCCGGCGCGAACGCCGGAAGTCGACGAGGTGGAAGACC
>JAICLM010000162.1 GCA_025927435.1 Thermoleophilia bacterium
CGCCGGCCGCACGCGCGGTTTCCTTCGCGGCGAGCTTGTCGCCTCCCGCCCGCAGCGCCGACGGCGGCGGCCCGACCCAGGTCAGCCCCGCCTCGAGGACGGCCTCGGCGAGCTCGGCGCTCTCGGAGAGAAACCCGTAGCCGGGATGCACGGCGTCGGCCCCGGACTCGCGTGCGGCCCGCACGTGCTCGGTGGGATCGAGGTACGACAAGATCTCCACGAGCGCGTCTGCCGACTCCGCGTGGAGCGAGCCACGGTCGTCGGGAGCGGCCACGGCGACCGTCTCGATCCCCTCGGCGCGGCACGCTCGGAAGATGCGCACGGCGATCTCCCCTCGGTTGGCGACGAGCAGGCGGCGCATCCGCAGGAGTCTAGGGACGCCCTCGCCGAAAGAACCGGGCGACTCCACGCGGTCGGCTCTACTCTTCCTCGTTTGAGCGACCCTGGAGGTGGAAGGACAATCGCCGTGCGGCTCAGGTGGGGGGTTGCCCTGGTGGTGGCGGCTGTCGCCTGCGCGACGGCGGGAACCGCGCGCGCCTCGACCGCGCTGATCGTGACCGGCCACGGCTGGGGCCACGGTGTCGGCCTGAGCCAGTGGGGCGCGTACGGCTACGCGCGGCACGGCTGGAAGTACCGCCGGATCCTCGCGCACTACTACCCGGGCACGAAGATGAGCCAGGTCGGCGACCTGCGCGTCCGCGTCCTGCTCGCACAGGGCCAGGCTTCCGTCACGGTCGGTTGTGCCACGCCGATGGTCGTCACGGACGGCAGGCGACTGACCCGGAAGCTGCGGGCCGGGATCTACGGCGTGGGGCCGAGGCTCGTGCTCCCGGCGCGGCGCCACGGACGGGGACTCTCCTTCGGGCACCTCGCCGTCTTCGAGTGCCCCCGCGCTCCGCTGATGTTCAACGGCCGCGAGTATCACGGGACGCTCGTCCTTCGGAGCCGGGGTGGGGGAGTCGCGGTGATCAACGGGCTCCCGCTCGACACCTATCTGCGCGGCGTCGTTCCTTCGGAGTCGCCGTCGCACTGGCCGCTCGCCGCTCTGGAGGCGCAGGCGGTCGCCGCCCGCTCGTACGCCGTCGCAGAGCTGCGGCCGAGCTCGTGGTACGACCTGGTGCCGACCACGGCAGACCAGGTCTACGGTGGCGTGAGGGCCGAGCGGCCGAGCACCGATCGCGCGGTGTACGCGACGCGCGGCCAGGTGCTGACCTGGAACGGACAGGTCGCGCGCACGTATTACTCCTCCAGCTCGGGCGGCCGCACCGAGGCCGTGCAGGACGCCTGGCCCGGCGCGGCGCCGATCCCGTACCTGCGCTCGGTGCCGGATCCCTACGACACCTACTCGCCGCACCACGACTGGGGCCCGTACAACTTCTCCTCGTCGCGGCTCGCCGCGGCGCTCGGCCTCGGGAGCGCCGTCGAGTCGGTCGGCACGGTCCGGGACAGCAGCTTCCGGGCCAGGGCCGTCGTTTTCCACCTCGCGTCGGGCTCCCTCGTCCGTCGCAGCGGGACACAGGTCGCGAGGGCGCTGCACCTCCTGTCGTCGTGGTTCTCCATCGGGCAGCTGCAGGTCTCGACGAGCAGCACCCACCTGCTCTACGGCAGCCGGGTGACGGTCACTGCTCGCGCCGCGAACGTCGAGGGGGCGGTGCTGCAGGCACGCACCACCACCGGCGCCTGGCGCGCCCTCCGCAACGTCGGGCGCGTGACGCGGCTCACATTCCAGCCGCGGGCGAGCACGGCCTACCGGCTCGTCGCGCCCGGGACGAACGGACCCTCGGTGCCCGTGGCGGTGGCGCCGCGCGTGCAAGTGCACGCGCAGAGCCCGCGCCTGCTGGTCGGTGACGTCTCGCCGCGTCCGGATGCTTCGGTCGCGGTCTGGCGCCTGGTGCGCGGCCGGTGGCGCATCGTCGCGCATCCGATCCTCGACTCCACCGGCAGCTTCAGGACGCCGCTCGCGCTCCGTCCGGTCGACTACCGGATCACGGTTGCGGCCGGCCGGCTGGCGGCCACGCAGACGTCGCTTCATCTGACGCGGCGGATGCTCCAGAGCCTGCGCTAGTGACCGCGGGTCCAGGCGGCCCGGTCTGGGGTGCCGCGAGCGCCGACCTCAACGCGACCCTGCTCGAGTGGCCGGCCGGGCAGGGCCCGGCCGAGCACGTGAACGAGGAGCGCGACGTCCTCTACGTCGTCCTGGCCGGCTCGGCGGCTCTGACGGTGGACGGCGACGCGCGCGAGCTCCGGGCGGGGGAAGCGACGATCGTCGACAAGGGAGCCCGCCGGGCGCTCGTCGCCGGCTCCGACGGAGTCCGCTACCTCACGGCGCACGTGCGTCGGGGCGGGCTCGAGCTGAAGCGATTCTGAGGCTGCGCCGTGATCACAGGTCGCCCAGCCCGGCCAGCCAGACCACCAGGGCGACGAATCCGAAGCCGGACACGGTCAGTGCGACCCGCAGCCGGGAGGGGTGCTCGTGCGCCTCGGGCAGGAGGTCGGAAGCCCCGAGGAAGAGGAACATGCCGACGTAGAGAGCGAGCAGGGCTCCGAGCCCCTCGGCCGAGATCGCGAGCGAGGCCCCGACCGCGGCGCCGACGATCGGGGCGGTCGCGTCCACCGCCAGCCAACGCAGCGCCCGCCGCCTGCCCCCGCCCTGCCGGAGGATGAAAGACACCGTATTCAGCCCGTCGGCGAAGTCGTGACTGGCCACGGCCACGAAGACCAGGATCCCCGTGCCCAGGGAGAAGTGCAGGGCCAGGCCGATGCCCAGGCCGTCGACGGCCGAGTGGGCCGAGAGGGCCAGTGCACCGAGCGCCCCGACCCGACGGTGGGCCCGGGCCTGGTCGGAGTCGTCGCGGTGATGGAGGACGAGGAGGCGGTTGGCCAGGAAGAAGAGGACGAAGCCGAGGGCTACCAGCAGTGAGGTGCGCCCCGGCCGCTCCAGCTCGCGCTCGGCCTCGGGCAGGACCTCCAGGAGCGCGATGGCCACCACCACTCCACCTGAGAGGGCAATGAGGTCACCAAGCCGGCTGGCCAGCCTCACCGCCGCGAGACCGCCCAGCGTGGTCGAGACAGCGGTGGCGAGAGCCAGCGGCACGGCGAGCCAGGGCAAGCTCACAGCTCAGTCGCCGCGATAACGATAACGGTTCTCATTCGCACATGGGCTAGGATAGAGAATGTGACAGCGAGCCGGGAAGCCCTCTCGGACCTGCTCGAGCGGAAGGGAGTCCGGGCGACGCCGCGTCGCCTCGAGGTGCTCGAGGAGCTCGCACGCGAGCCTGACGACGTGACGGCACAGCAGCTCTGGGGCCGCCTCCGCGAGCGCGACTCCGGCGCGGGCCTCGCCACCGTCTATCGCACCCTGGGACTCCTGAGTGAGAGCGGCGTCGTCGACGTCCTCTCACACCACGGCGGCGAGCAGTGCTACCGGCTCTGCGGAGACGAGCATCACCATCACCTGCTCTGCGAGCGCTGCCACCGCGTGGTCGAGGTGCAGGAGTGCGGGCTCGACGACTGGGTCGCCTCCGCCGCCGAGCGCCACGGCTTCGTCCCGACCGACCACCGGGTCGAGATCGTCGGTCTCTGCGCTGACTGCCGCTCCGGCTAGGTCGTCTGCGCGTAACGGACGCGCGCGCCCTGCAGGACGCGCCGCGCGGTCGCCGGCTGGTGCCCGCTGAGCCACATGAGCACCGCCTGTGCGCGCGGGAGCGCCGTGCGCGGCACCGCCTCTGCAACCTTGAGGTAGATCCACGCGGCGGCGTCCGCGCCGACGACGTCCGTGAGCGCCTCGTGCACGGCGGACGCGAGACGTGCCGGGTCGGCGACGGGACGCGGGTGGGTGTGTACGCGAACGATCTCCGGCAGGATCGACGTCTGGGCCTCGAGGTCGAACAGGTCGAGCTCGTACGCGCAGAGCAGCGCGCATCTGCGGCTCGCGAGCAGATCGTTCCACAGATCCTCGAGAGCGATTGCACCGGCCGGGTTCCCACGTTGGAAGAGCAGGTCGACCATCTCGCCGAAGGCGCGGACGGTCTTCTCGGGGAAGCGGCTCGCGACCTCGTCGAGGATCCCGCCCACGGCTTGCTCGAAGCGCTCGGCCACGGGGGCATCGCCGTCCATGAACGTTGCGAGCGTCTCGTCCGCGTCGCGGCAGACGAGCCGGCCTTGTGCCTCCAGTTCGCTCACGGCCGAGCCGCGCCCCTCGAGCTCGGCCCGGAACGCCTCCCAGTGCTCGGGCGTCGCAATGACGAGCGCAGGCTCGCCGGCCCGGAATCCGGCGTCCAGGAAACTCCCCACCGAGACCGCGAGCTCGTCGAGCTCCATGTAGACCTGCACCGCGTGTTCGGCGGGAGAGGCGTTCTCGAGAAATGTCTTCCAGCTCATCCTCAGCCGGGGCCTTTCCCGGCCGAGCCGCAACCTATTCCTTGGGGCGCCAGCTCGGCGGGCGCTTCTCGAGGAAGGCGCGTAGGCCCTCCTGGCCCTCGTCGCTCGTGCGCCGCTCGGCGATCCAGCGGGCGGTCTCGGGGCCGTCCGGCCGCTCGCGCACCAGGCGCTTGGCCCACCGCGCCGCCTGGGGTCCAGCGGAGAGGAGCTCGCCGACGACGCGTTCGACCGCGGCGTCGAGGTCATCGGCGACCTCGTGCACGAGCCCCATCCTGAGCGCGGTCTCGGCGTCGAAGCGCTCACCGGTCACGAAGTAGCGGCGCGCCGCGGCGGGGCCGATCCGCGCGAGCGCGAACGGCGAGATCACGGCCGGGATGATCCCGAGCTTCACCTCCGAGAAGGCGAAGACGGCGTCGGGCGCCGCGATCGCGATGTCGGCCGTCGCCACGAGCCCGGCTCCTCCGCCGAGGGCGTGACCCTGCACGCGTGCGACGACGGGAGCGGGGCAGCCGTCGATCGCTTCGAGCATCGCGCGCAGCGCGTTCGCGTCGGCCACGTTCTCCTCGTAGGAGAGATCGACTGACGAGCGCATCCAGTCGATGTCGGCGCCTGCGGAGAAGCTCGGCCCGTCGCCTTCGAGCACCACGGCGCGGGCGCGGCTGACCGCCACGAAAGCCTCCGCGAGCTCGGCGATGAGCGCCGCGTCGAACGCGTTCCGCCGGTCGGGACGCGCCATGGTGATACGGAGGACGTCGCCGGCGCGTTCGGTGCGGAGGTTCGAGGGCACGGCGAGGAGCTTAGAGTCCCGCTCATGCTGCACGGAGCCCTCGCCGCGGCCGTGACGCCGCTTCGCGA
>JAICLM010000293.1 GCA_025927435.1 Thermoleophilia bacterium
CTGGCGGAGCGAGGGCGGACGCTCCGTGGAGTCGGTCCCGTTCCTCGGGGTGATCGGCATGCCACCGCCGGAGCGCGGTCGCCAGTCGACGACTCCTCCGCGGCGCTGGGGCGGGAACATCGACTGCAAGGAGCTCGTAGCCGGCACTACGCTCTACCTGCCGATCCCCGTGGACGGCGCGCTGCTGATGGCGGGCGACGGCCACGGCGCGCAGGGCGACGGCGAGGTGTCGGCGACCGCGATCGAGTGCCCACTCGAGCGGGCAACGCTCACGCTCGGCGTCGAGGATCGCGAGCTCCGCTCGCCGATCGCTCGCACTGCCGAGTCTTGGCTCGCGTTCGGCTTCGACGAGGATCTCGACGTAGCCGCCGAGCAGGCGACCGAGACGATGCTCGACCTGATGCAGCGTGAGCTCCGAGCCTCGCGAAAGGAGGCGCTCGCGCTGGCGAGCGTCGCGGTGGACCTGCGGGTGACCCAGGTCGTGAACGAGGTCAAGGGCGTCCACGCCGTCCTCCGGGACGGCGCGATCCGCTAGAACTGCGCCCCGTGGCCTACGAGTTCAAGCTGCCCGACCTCGGCGAGGGCCTGACCGAAGGCGAGATCGCCCGCTGGCTCGTCGAGGAGGGCCAGGACATCGCCGAGGACGCTCCGCTCGTCGAGATCGCGACCGACAAGACGACGGTCGAGATCCCGTCCCCCGCGGCCGGCACGGTCTCGCGAATCCTCGTCCCGGAAGGCGACGTCGTCCCGGTCGGCACCGTCCTCGTCGTCATTGGCGACGCCGGCACCGACGGCTCGACCGGACCTGTCTTGGTATCTGATACCGAGACACCTCCGCAACGGACGGTTGTTCCATCTCAGCCCGCCGCCGCGAAAGTGCGCGCGACGCCGCTCGTACGCAAGGTCGCTGCCGAGCTGGGCGTCGATCTAGGCGGGATCACGGGCACAGGGCCCCAAGGCCGGATCACGGAGGAGGACGTCCGCAACGCCGCTTCGGGACGTGTCTCGGTAACTGATACCGAGACACGTCCCGAGGGGACGCGGGTGCCGTTGCGTGGCGTCCGCCGCCAGATGTTCGAGCACCTGACCCGGGCGCATCGCGAGATCCCGGCGGTGACCTGGGTGGAGGAGTGCGACTTTTCGAACGTCGACCTGAAGCGCCTCGTGCCGCTCGTCGTGTCCGCCGTGACCGAGTCGCTCCGCGAGTTCCCCGAGCTCAACGCGCGCGCCGAGGATGGTGAGCTCGTGTTGCTCGACCGCTACGACATCGGCGTTGCGGTTCAGACCGAGCATGGGCTCGTCGTCCCGGTCGTGCACGGCGCCGAGAAGCTCTCGCTCGAGGAGCTCGACGCCGAGGTGAAGCGCCTCGCGGAAGCCGCGAACGCAGGGGGGCTCAAGCCGGAGGAGCTTCGCGGCGGCACCTTCACGGTGACGAGCGCGGGCAAGGCGGCGGGCCTGTTCGTGACGCCGCTGATCAACCATCCCGAGGTGGCCATCCTGGGCATCCACCGGATCGAGGAGCGGGCGGTCGTACGGGACGGCGAGGTCGTGGTCCGGAGGATGGGGAACGTCTCGGTCACGTTCGACCACCGGGTGATCGACGGCAAGCGTGCAGCTGAGTTCGGGCTCGCGGTGATCGGGCGGCTACAGCAGGGAGCGGAAGCCTAGGCGACGATCTCGGCCGGCTCGGCCTCGGGGAGGTGAGGCTCGAGCATCGCCTCGATCCGCGGCGCCGTCGCCCGCCCCTCCAGCCGAGACACCACGCGCCGCTCGACCACGAGCGCGAGCGCGGGCACC
>JAICLM010000086.1 GCA_025927435.1 Thermoleophilia bacterium
CGGCTTCAAGGAGGTGATGGCGTATTCGCTCGCGGCGTATGCCCGGCTGTGCCTCCTCGAAGACGACGCCGCGCGCGCCGCGTACCTGGCAGGAATCGCGGACCGGCTGCTGACGGACGCCGGCCTCCAGCTCCAACCCGCCGAGCACGCGCTGTTCGAGGAGGCGAAGGCGACGGCGGAGCGAGAGCTCGGCAACGGCTATGCCACCGCGCACCACGCCGCCATGGCCGCTCCGCTCGAGGAGGCGCTCCGCGAGGGCGGTGTGCTCGCCGATGCGCCCGCTTCTCCCTAGGATCGAAGCCGATGGACGAGGACGTCGCAGCGGGCTTCGAGCAGCTCGTGTCGGACGCGCTCGACGAGTTGCCGGACGAGATCCGCGACCTGATGACGAACGTCGCCGTCACCGTCGAGGACGAGCCACCGCCGGGCGAGAACCTGCTCGGCCTCTACCAGGGCGTCCCGTGGGGCAATCGCGGGCCGTACTACGCAGGCGCGCTGCCCGACAAGATCACGATCTACCGCCTTCCCCTCGAGCGAGTCTCCGGCGGCGATCCCGAGCGTCTGCGGGCGGCGGTGCGGCGCACGGTCTTCCACGAGATCGCCCACCATTTCGGCATCAGCGACCAGCGCCTCGTCGATATCGACCGCTACTGAGCGGCTGAACGAAGAGCTGCGCCTGAAAACGCGCAGCGTTTCCGAGCTAGCTCGCGCCGCGGACCGTGAGCTGGTTCTCGGCGTGGCGGATGCGCTGTTCCAGCTGCCAGCGGTCGGCGGTCGAGTCGCCGGCGTCGACCCTGGCGAGCTCCTCCTGAGCCTCCTCCAGCTGACGGCGCGCCCTGGCCTCGTCGATGTCCGCGGCCGCCACGGCGTCGTCGACGAGCGCGATCGCGCGGTTCTCGAGCACCTGGAAGAAGCCCGGGCCGGTCGCGAACTCGCGCACCTCGCCGTCGCCCAGGTGGACGCGGGTCGAGCCCGCGCGCAGCATCGCGACGAGCGGGGCGTGCCGTGCGAGGACGCCGATCTCCCCTGCGGCGCCGGGAACGATCAGCATCTCGGCGTCACCCTCGTACGCCGGGCCCTCCGGCGTCACCACCGAGACCGGGAAGAGCGGATGGTCGGCCATGCCTAGGCTGCTTCGGTTTCGCCGGAGTCGGCCTGCTCGTCGGCCTCCCGCTGCGCGGCGTCGTCCGGCTCCTCGCCGCCGAGCTCCTTCCCACGCTCGACGGCCGCCTCGATCGGCCCGACCATGTAGAAGGCCTGCTCGGGCAGCTCGTCGTGCTTGCCGTCGAGGATCTCCGTGAAGCCGCGGATCGTGTCCTCGAGCTTCACGAACTCGCCCGGCGTGCCGGTGAACTGCGCGGCGGTGAAGAACGGCTGCGAGAGGAAGCGCTCGATCTTGCGGGCGCGCGCGACGATGAGCTTGTCCTCGTCGGAGAGCTCGTCGATGCCGAGGATGGCGATGATGTCCTGCAGGTCGGCGTAGCGCTGGAGCACCTCCTGCACGCGTGTCGCGGTCGCGTAGTGCTCGGGAGACACGGTTCCCGGCTGCAGTGCCCGGGAGGTCGAGCGCAACGGGTGCACCGCTGGATAGATGCCCTTCTCCACGATGCTGCGGTCGAGCACCGTCGTGGAGTCGAGGTGCGCGAACGTGTTCGCGGGTGCGGGATCGGTGAGGTCGTCGGCCGGCACGTAGATCGCCTGCACCGACGTGACCGAACCGGTGCGCGTGGACGTGATCCGCTCCTGCAGCTGCCCCATCTCGGTGGCGAGCGTCGGCTGGTAGCCGACCGCGCTCGGCATGCGGCCGAGCAGCGCCGAGACCTCGGAACCGGCCTGGACGAAGCGAAAGATGTTGTCGATGAAGAGGAGGACGTCCTGGCCCTCGTCGCGGAAGTACTCCGCCATCGTGAGGCCGGAGAGACCGACGCGGAGGCGCGCGCCCGGGGGCTCGTTCATCTGGCCGTAGCACATCGCGACCTTGTCCATGACCCCCGACTCCTGCATCTCGAGCATCAGGTCGTTGCCCTCGCGCGTCCGCTCCCCGACGCCCGAGAAGACCGAGACGCCGCCGTGCTGGAGCGCGACGTTGTGGATCAGCTCCGTGATCGTCACCGTCTTGCCGACCCCGGCGCCGCCGAACAGGCCGACCTTGCCGCCGCGGACGAACGGCGCGATCAGGTCGACGACCTTGATGCCCGTCTCGAAGATCTCGATCGCCGGCGAGAGGTCGCCGAACGCCGGCGGGTCGCGGTGGATCGGCCAGCGCTCGCCCTTCGCGGCCTCCTTGCCGTCGACCGGGTCGCCGATCACGTTCCAGATCCGGCCGAGCGTCTGTTCGCCGACGGGCACGGAGATCGGCTGCCGGGTGTCGACGATCGCGACCCCGCGGGCGAGCCCGTCGGTCGAGTCCATGGCGACGGCCCGGACGCGATCGTCGCCGAGGTGCTGCTGCACCTCGGCAATCAGCTCGCGCGAACCGCCGTCCTCGGGGACCTGGATGCTGAGCGCATGGTTGATCTCCGGCAGCCGGTCCGGGAAGACGGCATCGAGCACGACGCCCTTGATCTCGACGATCTTTCCCGTGTTGTTGCCGTTGCTCTGGTCGGCCACTGAGTCTCCCCTGCTGCTCGAGTTGGGCGCAGCTCGCGGGCTGCCCCGGCGAGGCGTACTGCCGGGGGCACTCTAGCCAAGCCGATTCGCGCTCCTCGGTGGAACCGACCGCGTTTGCGAAGCTTGCCGGCATGGCCGAGACGGACGTCTCCACTGCACCATTCAGCGGCCGGACCGCGTGGACGCGGAACCTGCAGACGCCGCTCCGCGCCTTCCTCGCGACGGAGACGGGCAGCGCCGCCGTCCTATTCGCCGCAGTGATCGCCGCGCTGGTCTGGGCGAACGTCGATCAGGCCTCCTACGAGCGGGTCTGGACGACGACGCTGTCGATCCGGATCGGCGGTCACGGGATCTCGCAGGAGCTGCGCGGCTGGATCAACAGCGGGCTGATGGCGTTCTTCTTCTTCGTGATCGGGCTCGAGGCGCGGCGCGAGTTCGACCTCGGCGAGCTGCGTGAGCGGCGGCGCGTCGCACTCCCCCTCCTCGCCGGGCTCGGCGGGATGGTCGTCCCCGTCGTGATCTACCTCGCGATCAACGCGGGGCACGACACGATCCACGGCTGGGGGACGGCGATGTCGACCGACACGGCGTTCGCGCTCGGGCTACTCGCGCTCGCCGGGTCGGGCCTGCCGGACCGGCTCCGGGCCTACCTGCTCACGGTCGCGGTCGTCGACGACATCGTCGCGCTGCTCGTGATCGCGATCGCGTACAGCAGCTCGATCTCGGTCGTGCCGCTCCTCGTCGCGTTCGGGATCTTCGGCTGCATCCTGCTGGTACGGGCCGCCGACATCCACGTCGGCGCCGTCTACTTCGTGCTCGGGACGGCCGTCTGGATCGCGTTCTACGAGGCGGGCGTGGACCCGGTGGTCGCGGGACTGATGGGAGGCGTCATCGCGCTCGCGTATCCCGCGCAGCGGAGCGACCTGGAGCGGGCAAGCGACATCTTCCGCCTCTTCCGCGAGCAGCCGACCGGTGACCTGGCGCGCACCGCGCGCGGGGCGCTGAAAACGGCCGTCTCGCCGAACGAGCGGCTGCAGTCGCTCTGGCATCCGTGGACGAGCTACGTGATCGTGCCGCTCTTCGCGCTGGCGAACGCCGGCGTGCACCTCAGCATGGGTTTCCTCTCGACGGCGTACACAGCGCCGGTGACGCTCGGGATCATGTTCGGCTACGTCCTCGGCAAGCCGATCGGGATCGTGGGAGCGACCTGGCTCGCGAGCCGTCTCAGCCGCGGGCGCCTGAGGGCCCCGGTCGGCTGGGCGTCGGTGGCGGGCGCGGGCACGATCGCCGGAATCGGCTTCACGGTCTCGATCCTCATCGCCGATCTCGCGTTTCACGGCGTCGAGCTCGACGAGGCCAAGATCGGCGTTCTCAGCGCCGCAGTGCTGGCCGCGACGCTGACCTGGCTCGTCGTCCTCGTGACGCGGCGGCTGCCACGCCGCACGCGCATCCGGATGCTGCTCGGCACCCCCGACCTCATCGTGGACCTCGCGGATCCGGTCGACGCGGAGCAGGACCACATCCGCGGCCCCGCCGACGCGCCCGTCACCGTCCTCGAGTACGGCGACTTCGAGTGCCCCTACTGCGGCCAGGCCGAGCCGGTGCTGCGCGAGCTCCTGCGCGACTTCGGAGACGTCGCCTACGTCTGGCGCCACCTGCCGCTGAACGACGTCCACCCGAACGCCCAGCAGGCGGCGGAGGCCGCCGAGGCGGCCGCGGAGCAGGGCGCGTTCTGGGAGATGCACGACCTGCTCCTCGACCACCAGGACGCCCTGGGGTTCCGCGACCTCCTCGGCTACGCGCGAGAGCTCGGCCTCGACGGCGAACGCTTCGAGCACGACCTGCGCACCCGATCCGGCACGGGACGCATCGCGCGTGACGTCGACTCGGCCGATTTTTCGGCGGTCTCCGGGACGCCCACCTTCTTCATCAACGGCCTGCGCCACTACGGCGCCTACGACATCGCGACGCTGACGGCCGCCGTGAAGGCAGCGCGTGCCCGCGAGCTCGTGCGGCCTACGAGCGAGAGCTGAGCTCGCGCGCCTGGACATACTCGACGAAGGCGACGGCGCGCTCCATCGAGCCCGCCGGCGGCGGCGCGTTCCATCGCACCAGCCGGTCCTCCCGGACCTGCCCGATCAGGTCGTGCCACTCGGCCGGCAAGACCTCGGTCGCCCAGTCGAGCGCGCCCGGCTTCGTGATCACCTCGCCGTGCTCGAGCGTGTAGAGCATCCGGCAGGCGGTCTCGACGAGGTAGCGCTGCGTCCAGCTGATGTCGAACGGGGCCCAGCTCCTCACGTCGTCGAGCAGGTTCTCGATCTGCGGCCGCATTGCCGCCTGCAGCACGGGAGCCGGGACCTCGCAACAAAACTGGCGCGGATCCGTGCCGGCCATCACGAGCGGCCGGTTGAGGAGGATCCAGCGGACGTCCTCGACGTTGCAGTGCGGCGACCACAGCATCTCGCGCTTCCCCCGATCCACGTAGAGCCACGGCCGTCCCAGGGTGCCGAGGGTCTCGAGATCCCCGCGCGGCGCGTACGAGCCTTCGAGGTTGGAGGCCCAGTAGCCCGGCCAGCTCGGGATCTCCTCGTGCAGCTCCCGCAGCGCGCGCTCCTCGTCGCCGCTCAGAGCGCCGTCCACGACCACGAGGAAGTCGCAGTCGCTCCCCGCGTCGCCACCTCCGAGCGCGAACGAGCCGGTGAGGTAGATGCCGACGAGGTCGTCGCCGAGCACCGACGAGACCCGGGCGACGAACCGCGCCAGAAGGTCGTCGAGCTCGGGGAAGGCGGTCGTTATTGAGTGAGAGCGTCGGCGCCGGCGACGACCTCGAGAATCTCCTGCGTGATCTCGGCCTGGCGGGCGCGGTTGAGCGAGAGCGTCAGGTTGTCGATCAGCTCGCCGGCGTTCTTCGAGGCGCTGCGCATGGCGGCCATCTGCGACGCGAGGAACGCAGCCGCCGACTCGAGCAGGGCACGGTAGATCTCGGTCTCGAGGTAGACAGGGAGCAGGCGCTGCAGGATCTCCTCCGGCTCCGGCTCGTAGATGAAGTCTCCGCTGACGCCGCCGGCCGTCTCCGCGTCGCTCTCCTCGCCCGCGAGAACCTCCTCGCGGATCGGCAGCAGGTCGGTCGTCGTGACCCGCTGCACCAGCGCCGACTCGAACCGGTTGTAGATGAGGACGACGCGGTCCACCTCCTCCGCCTCGTACAGCTCCGCGAGCTTGTGGCCGACCGCCTGCGCGTCGGTGTAGGTGGGCTTGTCGGCGAACCCCGCCCACTGCGCGGTGACCTCGTAGCGGCGGAAGCGCAGGGTCGACGCCCCCTTTCTCCCGACGGCGATCCACGTCACCTCCTGGCCCTCGGCCCGCGCCTGCCGCTCGAGCTCGAAGGCTCGCCGCAGCACCTGTCCGTTGAAGGGCCCGGCGAGACCGCGGTCGCCCGTCACCACCACGAAGGCGACGCGCCGCACCTCGTCGCGCTGCTGCAGGAGCGCGAGGTTGCGGATCGAGGACGCCGCGCGCGCCGTGCCGACCATCAGCTCCTGCATCCGGTCGGCGTACGGCCGCATCTCCTCGATCCGGCCCTGCGCACGCCGGAGCCGCGCGCCGGCCACGAGCTCGAGCGCCTTCGTGATCTTGCGCGTGTTGCGGACGGACGCGATCCGCCGCCGGAGGTCCTGTAGGGATGCCACCTAGGTGAGCGCGTCCTCGCCCTCGATGTTGAAGCCGTTCTTGAACTTCTCGATCTCGCCGTTCAGCTTCTCGGCGAGGTCGTCCGCCAGGTCGCCCGACTCGCGGATCTGCTCGTAGACCGACTCCTCGGCCCGCATGTGCTCGCGCAGCTCTTCCTGGAAGCGCGAGACCTGCGCCGTCGGGATGTCGTCGAGGTAGCCCTCGTTCCCGGCGTAGATCGCCACGACCTGCTCCTCCATCGGCCACGGGTCGTACTGGGGCTGGTTGAGCGTCGCCACCATCTTCTCGCCGCGGGTCAGCGCCTGCTGCGTCGCGCGATCGAGCTCGGAGCCGAACTGCGCGAACGCCTCGAGCTCGCGGTACTGCGCGAGGTCGAGCCGCAGGCGGCCGGCCACCTTCTTCATCGCCTTCGTCTGCGCCGAAGCGCCGACGCGCGAGACCGAGGTGCCGACGTTCACGGCCGGGCGGACGCCCGAGTAGAACAGCTCCGCGTTGAGGAAGATCTGTCCGTCGGTGATCGAGATCACGTTGGTCGGGATGTAGGCGGCGATGTCGCCCGCCTGCGTCTCGATGACGGGAAGCGCGGTGAGCGAGCCGCCGCCGTTCTCCTCGGAGAGCTTGCAGGCGCGCTCGAGCAGCCGGGAGTGCAGGTAGAAGACGTCGCCCGGGAACGCCTCGCGGCCCGGCGGGCGCCGCAGCAGCAGCGAGAGCTGCCGGTACGCGTCGGCCTGCTTCGAGAGGTCGTCGTACATGACGAGCGCGTGCTTGCCGTTGAAGAGGAAGTACTCGCCCATCGCGCAGCCCGCGAACGGCGCCATCCACTTGATCGGCGCGGCCTCGTGCGCGGCGGCCGACACGATCGTCGTGTATTCCATCGCGCCAGACTCGCGCAGCCGCTCGTAGATGCCGGCAACCGTCGACGCCTTCTGGCCGATGGCGACGTAGATGCAGTGCACGTCGGTGTCGCGCTGGTTGAGGATCGTGTCGATCAGGATCGCCGTCTTGCCGGTCGAGCGGTCGCCGATGATCAGCTCACGCTGGCCGCGGCCCACATTCGTCATCGAGTCGATCGACTTGATGCCGGTCATCAGCGGCTCCTTGACCGGCTGGCGCGCAACGACGCCCGGCGCCTTGAACTCGAGGGGCCTCGTCTCCGTGGCCTCGATCGGGCCGCGCCCGTCGAGCGGGTGGCCGAGCGGGTCGACGACGCGGCCGAGCAGCGCCTCGCCGACGGGGACGCTCGCGACCTTGCCCGTGCGCCGTACCGGCTCGCCCTCGCTGACCTGCTCCCACTCGCCGAACAGCGCGGCGCCGACGTCGTCCTCCTCGAGATTGAACGCAAGGCCGACGACGCCGTGCTCGAGCTCGAGCATCTCCATCGCGACCGCGTTCTCGAGCCCGTAGATCCGGGCGATGCCGTCGCCGATCTGGAGGACTGTGCCGACCTCGGCCAGGTCGGTCTCGACGTCGTACTGCTCGATCCGTTGGCGCAGGATCGACGTGATCTCTTCGGGGCGCAGCTTCAAGTCGTCTCAGCTCCTCATGTGTTCACGAGTTCTTTTCTCAACCGTTCCAGTCTCCCGCGCACGCTCGCGTCGACGCGGAGCGAGCCCGCCTGCAGGACGATCCCGCCCACGAGCTCGGGATCGACCCTCTGCGTCGCCTCGACCTTGCGGCCAGCCGCGTCCTCGATCTGCTTGACGATCGCCTTCGTCTCGTCGTCGGTCAGCTCGCGCGCCGTGGTCAGCTCGACGGTGAGCCGACGCTCCTCGCGCGCCACCAGCCGCTCGAACTCCTTCGCGATCTCCTCGAGCTCGCCCGCACGGCCCTTCTCCGCCACCAGCTGCAGGAAGTTCGCGAACAGCGGCTCCTCGTCGCCGGCGAGATCGGCGAGGATCGCCGCCTTCGCGCTCGGCTCGAGCTGCGGGCTACGCAGGACGGCGTGCAGCTCCGGCGACTCAGC
>JAICLM010000269.1 GCA_025927435.1 Thermoleophilia bacterium
ACCGAGTCCGCTGTCTGGAGTGCGGCACGAAGTACGTGAAGCCCGCCGCAGGCGGCACGATGAACGAGAATCCCGGCTGCCCGCGCTGCGGCTACGCCGGTTGGATCGACGCCGGCATCCCGCCGCGGCGCTCGGCCGGCAAGGCGTCCTAACCCACCCGCTCGGCGAGACGGCTCCCGAACCGGCCGAAGCCTTCGAGCGGGAAGTCGAGCCGGTCGTGGGCGCGATCGCCCTCCACGATCTCGAACTTCCGCCGGCCGATCGCACGTGCGGCGTACTCCCCGTCGGGGAATGCCACCGAGAGCCGTCCGCCGTCCGACACCGCGACGTGTATCTCCTCGTCACTGTTGGCGTACGAGCCGGCGAGCTGGTCGAGCATGGGCCGGGGGAGCTCGATCGTCGCCGGCACGCGGCGCCGCTCGCCGATCACGCGCTCGAAGAAGGCGTTCTCGACCTCGCGCAGCGCCTGCTTGCCGCGGCCGCTGTTCGTCAGACCGGCAAACACCGCGTCGCGATCCGGAACGAGCAGGAGCGACGACTGAAAGCCGCCGTACGAGCCGGCGTGACCCCAGACGTCGACGCCGCCGACGCGCTCGCCGTGCAGGCCGAGCCCGTACACGCCGCCGGCCGGCTTGCCGTATACGAAGCGGAGTCGCGCGGCCGCCGGCGTGGCGAGCTGCCAGCCGCCGAAGCGCAGCAGGTCGGGGACGTTCGAGACCAACCCGCCCGAGGGGCGGCGCACCCGCGGGTACGGTGCTGCGGCGGCGTGCGGGCCTGTCCCCGCGAGGTCGGGCTCGCCGAAGGACGTGGCCTCGAGCCCTGCGGGACCGATCACGCGTTCGCGCAGCGCGTCCTCGAACGATTGCCCGGCCCGTTCCGCAGCGAGGAGCCCCGCGAGCCAGTAGCCGCTGTTCGCATACGACCACACCTGGTCGGTCCCGACGAACCGCCGCACCGACGGAAGCTCCCGGGCGAGCATCGAAAGAGCGCCGTCGCCGTCGCCGAAGCGCGTGAGGTCGCCGCACTCGCCGTCGTAGCCGCTCGTGTGGGCGAGCAGATGCCGGACGCGGACGTCCGGCGCCCAGACGCCGGTCGGCTCGTCGAGCTCGAGCAGGCCGAGCGCGAGCGTCGCGGTGAACGGCTTCGTGACCGACGCGACGCGGAAGAGCGTCTCGGCCGCGCAGCCCACCGCGGCGGTCTCGACGCGGCCCGCGACCGAGCTTCCGGCGGCGAGGGCGGGCACCTTCCAGGCTGCGGCGGCGGCCTCGCAGACGGCTCGAAACGTCGAATCCATCGGGATCCGCTACCCTACTGCCCGACCCTGCCTCGGCCGTGCGCGTCTTCCTTCGCGGCGTGCTGAGACCTCGGGCGACCACCACCGATAGAGGAGAGAGCATGCCCCTCACCAAGGAAGAGAAGCTGGAGCACGTTCAGAAGTTCGGCAAGCACGGGACGGACACCGGTTCGCCGGAGGTCCAGATCGCGATGCTGAGCCAGCGGATCAGCGAGCTGACCGAGCACCTGCGCACCCACAAGCACGATCACTACTCGCGTCGCGGCCTGCTCAAGCTGGTCGGCCGCCGCAGGCGCTTCCTGAACTACCTGCAGCGCAAGGATCTCGAGGGCTACCGCGCCCTCATCAAGGAGCTAGGGCTCAGGCGCTAGATCCATTCACGAGGGGTGGAGTTTGGGCGAGCCCCGGCGCCGCGCGAGGCTGACCCAAACTTCCACCCTTCACCAACGCCCACAAAGGGCAAGCACAGTGGAGGAAGGGAATACATGAGCATCGTTGAGGCTGAGCACCCCGCCGGGGTGCCGGTTTCCGTGTCCGTCGAAATCGGCGGCAAGGGAATCTCGTTCGAGACCGGGAAGCTTGCGAAGCAGGCAGACGGCGCCGTGATCGTCCGCAGCGGCGACACGGTCGTCCTCGGCACGGCGCAGGGCCGGACGGAGGCGCGCGAAGGCGCGGACTTCTTCCCGCTCACGGTCGACGTCGAGGAGCGGATGTACGCCGCTGGGAAGATCCCCGGCGGTTTCTTCAAGCGGGAGGGGCGGCCCACCGAGCGCGCCATCCTCACCGCGCGCATGACCGATCGCCCGGTGCGGCCCCTGTGGCCGAAGGGCTATCGCAACGAGACGCAGTGTGTCGCCACCGTCTTCTCGGCGGATCTCGTCACGGCGCACGACATCCTCTGCATCAACGCCGTCTCGGCGGCGCTGACGGTGTCGCCGCTGCCGTTCCTCGGCCCGATCGGCGCCGTGCGCATGGGTCTCGTCGGCGGCGAGCTGATCGTCAACCCGACGCTGCAGGAGGCTGAAGAGGCCGACCTCGACCTGATCGTCGTCGGCACGAAGGACGGCCTGACGATGGTCGAGGCGGGTGCGAACCAGGTGCCCGAGGAGAAGCTCCTCGAGGCGCTCGAAATCGCCCACCGCGAGATCGTCAAGCTCTGTGACGCGCAGCTCGAGCTCCGCTCGAAGGCCGGCAAGCCGAAGTGGCTCGACCCGGCGACGACCGAGCGGCTCGAGAGCGAGCACGGCCATGCGGTCTGGACGCGGATCCAGGAGCAGGGCATCCGCGAGGCCGCCGCGATCGTCGAGGAGATCCTCGAGCGGGAGGTCGGTCCGGCATCCGAGACGGTCACGCAGGAGAACGTCGCGAAGGA
>JAICLM010000088.1 GCA_025927435.1 Thermoleophilia bacterium
ACGAGCCCGACGGCGATCTTCACGAGCGTCGACTTCCCGGCGCCGTTCGGCCCTAGCAGCCCCACGAGCTCTCCCTCCTCCACCGAGAGGTCGACGCCCTTGAGGGCGCGCACGGGCCCGTAGCGCTTCTCGAGCGCGTGGACGGCGAGGGCAGGCGGCACGCGTCGAGGGTACGGGACTACGCTCCGGTCATGCCCCGTGGCTACATGGAAGGCCCCGCCGCCGAGGAGGCGGAACGGCGGGCGGAGGAGGCGGCGCGCGCAAAGGACGAGCCGCCCGCGCCGGACGTGTACCCCGCGGTCTACGGCTGCACGACGGACGATCCGGAGCCGCACTTCCTCGGCTGGCTGGGTCAGGTCGACCCCGACGAGCTGTTCGCGAGCGGCGCCGCCTGGGGCGTCACCGTGCGTCGAGTCGCGGTCGCCGAGTAGTTACTCGATCGTCGAGACGAATTCGTCGATGGAGAGCGCGGGCAGCGTCTGGATCCGCGTCGAGCCGCGGGCTCCGAGGGCGACCGAGACCTTGGCAATGGTGGCGGTGTCCGGCGCCTCGACGACGTTGACGAAGTCGAACTCCCCGAGCGTCGCCCACTGGTGGAGCACCTTCGCCCCGAGCTCCTCGACGTCGCGGTTGACCTCCTGCAGGCGGGACGGGTTGCTCTGGAGCGTCTGGACGCCTTGCTGGGAGAGCCGCGAGAGCAGGATGTAGATAGGCATGGCTGGAACCTACTCGACCTCGACCCGCGCCGACTGGTCGACGTAGAGCAGCGCCGCCCCGACGAAGAGGAGCGGTGACAGGACGACGCTCGCGAGGAAGAGCGCCGACGTCTCTTCGGCGTCTCCGACGCCCCGCAGGATGAAGACGAGCACGGACTGCGAGAGGAGAACGACGACCGCGAGCGTGAAGAGGGAGCCGATCGCATGTGTGAAGTCGGTTCGCCCGAGGCGCCAGGCCCGCGCGAGAGCGGCACCGAGCGGCACGTCTTCCACGACCAGCACGGGAACGACGAGCCCGAGGGCTGCGAGCCAGAGCAGTCCCGGGACGACGAACGCGATGACGAGGAACGGCACCGGCGCGAACACCAACCAGCCGATCAACCACGCGGCGAGCAGCCGGCGGCGCGACGGCGACGCTTCGAGCACTACGGCGCACGCCCAGACGAACGTCGCGCTGATCAGCGCGGCCGAGAGCGTCGGCGCGAGCAAGAGCTGCACGTGACGTGAGACGTTCTTGAAGACGGCTGCGATCGTCGCCGCTGGTACGCCAAAGGCGAGACAGCTCCAGAAGTGCGCCCCGTAGTACTGGATCGATTCGGCGACCAACTGGCCGATCGTCCGCTCGGCGGGCGGCAGTGCGGCAGGACGCGGCTCGGCCATCGCGGGGACGGTAGCGCGGCTAGGCCACCGGCTCTCCGCAGAGGTGGAGGACGCCGTCGCGTGTCTCCGAGATGGGTTCCCACGGCCGGTGCGGCTCGCGGTGGCCGGGCTTGAGGAGGTGGACGACTTCGTGCCCGCGCGCCGCGAGCAGCTCCGCGATCAGGCGGCGGTGGCAGCGCCACCAGAGCGTCTCGGCGCAGAGGAAGCATGGGTCCGGCTCGGAGAGCGCCGTCTCGAGGGCGTCCTGCCACTCCGGCGTCCCCATCCGTGCCGCATAGCTGCGGAAGGCGGCGACCCGGATGCAGCCGAACCGCTCCTCCCCAGCCTCGCCGCTTAGCCGCCCGCCGAGCTCGACGGCGTGTCGGTAGGCGATCCCCGCTCCCTCGACCGCGGCGGCGAGCGCCGGTTGATTGAACTGCGGGTGCCGGCGCGAGCCGGGGAAGCGGCGGACGTCGACGAGCGTCTGCACCCGGGCCTCGCCGAGCACCCCGAGGAGCTCCTCGATTGGACGGGTGCCGTGCCCGACGGTGAAGACGCGCACGTTCGTAGGATGCCGTCGTGGCCTACGACGTCGTCCAGTTCGCCGACCTCGAGTGGGAGGAGCGGCCGGGTCACGAGGGCCAGGAGCCGCGTCACGCCGCACCGCTGACCGAACCCGCGAACATGACCGAGTCGCGGGCGCGCATGTGGCGCTACCCGCCGCACACGCGCGGCCGCCGGCATCTCGATCCGGACCAGGAGGAGGTCTTCGTCCCGCTGCGCGGCACGCTGACGATGCTTCTCGGCGAGCCGTGGGAGCGCGTGGACGTCGAGCCCGGAGGCGTGGTCGTCGTCCATCCCGGCACTTCGCTGCAGCCGCGCAACGAGACCGGCGAGGAAATCCTCTTCCTCGCCTACGGCGCGCCTACGCGCCACGGCAACGCCGAGTTCCTAGAGGACGTCGAGTCGCTGTAGCGCCTCGGCGAGCGCCGCGAAGGCTTCGTCGAAACGCCAGTTCGCGCGGTCGGTCTCGTCCGGCGAGTTGGAGATCGCGCGCAGCTCGACTGCAGGCACGCCGGCGAGCTCGCAGGCGCGGAGCACGCCGAACCCCTCCATGGCCTCGACGTCGTAGCCCGTTCCACCGCCCACCTTGCCGCAGGTCGCGATCGGCAGGACGTACGCCTCGGGCAGGGCCGCCCGTGCCCGCTCGAGGAGCGCAGCGTCGGCGCTCGCTCGCTCGATGCGGGGCAACGTCGAGCCCGGGTCGATCACGTCGCAGTACACCGCCTCGCTGCCGAGCACGAGCGCCGGCGGCTCGAGCATTCGCGACCCGGCGATGCCCGCGTGAACGACGACGTCCGGCCGGCGCTCCTCGAGCGCGCGGGCTGTCCGGAGCGCCGCCTCGACCGGCCCGATCCCGCAGCAGAACGTGTCCAGTTCGTCGAGGAGCGCGAGCTCGCGCTCGGTAGCCGCGACGACGAGCACGCCTACGCTGCGGCGGCCGCGGCCGCCCCGACCTTCTCGAAGCGGATCTCGCCGTCTTCGGCATCCACGCGAATCGTGTCGCCGTCGGCGAAGTCGCCCTCGAGCAGACGCAGCGCGAGCGGGTTCTCGAGCAGGCGCTGGATCGCGCGCTTGAGCGGCCGGGCCCCGTACGCGGGATCCCAGCCCGCCTCCGCGAGCGCCTCCTTCGCCGCGTCGGTCAGCTCGAGCTCGATGCGCCGCTCGGCGAGCCGCTCGCGCAGCCGCCCGAGTTGCAGCTCGACGATCTCGGCGATCTGCTCCCTCGAGAGCGGCGTGAACTCGATCACCTCGTCGATCCGGTTCAGGAACTCGGGGCGGAAGACGTCACGAAGCGCGTCGATCGAGCGGACGTTCGAGGTCATGATCAGGACGGTGTTGCGGAAGTCGACCGTGCGGCCCTGGCCGTCGGTGAGGCGCCCGTCGTCGAGCACCTGGAGCAGGACGTCGAAGACCTCGGCGTGCGCCTTCTCGATCTCGTCGAGGAGGATCACGCTGTACGGGCGGCGGCGCACCGCCTCGGTGAGCTGCCCGCCCTCGTCGTAACCGATGTAACCGGGCGGAGCGCCGAGCAGGCGCGCGACCGTGTGCCGCTCCTGGTACTCGCTCATGTCGAGCCTGACCATCGCGTGCTCGTCGTCGAACATGAACTCGGCGAGTGCGCGCGCCAGCTCCGTCTTCCCCACGCCCGTGGGACCGAGGAAGACGAACGAGCCAATCGGTCGGTTGGGATCCTGCAGACCCGTGCGCGCGCGGCGGAGCGCATTCGCGACCGCTTCGACCGCCTCGTCCTGGCCGACGACGCGCTGGTGCAACCGGCTCTCCATCTGAACGAGCTTCTCGGTTTCTCCCTCGAGCAGGCGATCGACGGGAATGCCCGTCCAACGCGCCACGACGGCGGCGACGTCGTCCTCGTCGACCTCCTCCTTGACCATCGAGCCGGCCTGCTGCGAGTCGCGCTCCTCGAGCTCCTTCTCGAGCGCCGGCAGCTCGCCGTACCGGATCTCCGCAACACGCTGGAGGTTGCCCTCGCGTTCGGCCCGCTCGGCCTCCATCCGCAGGGCGTCGATCTGCTGGGTGATGTCGCCGATCCGGTCGAGAGCCTCCTTCTCGCGTGCCCAGCGCGCGGCAAGCCCGTCGCGGCGCTCCTTCGCCTCCGCGAGCTCGGCCTCGAGCGGCGCGCGCACCTCGTCCGACTCGCCGCCCAGCGCGGCGAGCTCGATCTCGAGCTGCGTCACGCGCCGGTTCGCCTCGTCCAGCTCGACCGGGGACGACTCGATTTCCATCTTCAGCCGTGAGGCGGCCTCGTCGACGAGGTCGATCGCCTTGTCCGGCAGCTGCCGGTCGGCGATGTAGCGCTCCGATAGGACGGCCGCAGCGACGAGCGCGGCGTCGCGGATCCGCACCTTGTGATGCGCCTCGTAGCGCTCCTTGAGCCCACGGAGGATCGCAATCGTGTCGGAGACGGAGGGCTCGCCGACGAAGACGGGCTGGAAGCGACGCTCGAGCGCGGCGTCCTTCTCGATGTGCTTGCGGTACTCGTCGAGCGTCGTCGCGCCGACACAGCGGAGCTCGCCGCGCGCGAGCATCGGCTTGAGCATGTTCGCGGCGTCGACGGCGCCCTCCGCCGCCCCCGCGCCGACGATCGTGTGCAGCTCGTCGATGAAGACGATGATCTCGCCGGCGGCGTTCGCGATCTCCTCGAGCACGGCCTTGAGCCGCTCCTCGAACTCCCCGCGGTACTTCGAGCCCGCGAGCAGGCCGCCGATGTCGAGCGACCACACGCGCTTGCCCTTCAGCGACTCGGGGACGTCGCCGGCGACGATCCGCTGCGCGAGCCCCTCGACGATCGCGGTCTTACCGACGCCCGGCTCGCCGATGAGCACGGGGTTGTTCTTCGTCCGGCGCGAGAGCACCTGGATGACGCGGCGGATCTCCTCGTCGCGGCCGATGACGGGGTCGAGCTTGCCGCTCTCCGCCGCCTCGGTCAGGTCGCGGCCGAACTTCGAGAGTGCCTGGTACGTGCCCTCGGGGTCGGGGGACGTGACGCGCCGGCCGGCCGTCACCTCGGCGATCTTCGCGAGCAACGCATCGCGCGGCACGACGTCGAGCGCGAGGAGGAGGTGCTGCGCCGCGACGTACTCGTCCTCCATTTTCTTCGCCTCGTCGAAGGCCCGGTCGAGCACCTTCGAGAACTGCGCGCCGACCTGGGGCTGCTGCTGCGAGCCCTCGATTCGAGGCTTCTGCGCGAGCGTCGCCTCGGCCTGCGCGCGCACGGAATCGGCGTCGGGGACGAGCTCGCGCGGCAGCTCCTGATCGAGGAGCGCGAGCAGCAGATGCTCGGGATAGAGCTCGGGATTGCCGCTACGGCGCGCAAGCTCCTGCGCTGCCGCGACCGCCTCCTGAGCCTTGATCGTAAGCTTGTTGAAATCCATGCGTTACTGCCTCTCCGGTAGCCGCTCTTCGCGGACGAGGACGAGGTCGCGGCGGTATTGCCTGTGCACGTCCTGCACCTCCCGGCGCAGCTGCTGCTGCAGGCGCTCGACCTGCGCGTGCGCCTTGCGGAGCTCGTCCTCGAGCCGGAGAACGAGCTCGACGCCGGCGAGGTTGAGGCCGAGCTCGGAGGTGAGGCGCTGAATGATGCGAAGCCGCTCGACGTCCGCCTCGGAGTAGAGCCGCGTGCCGCCGGGCGTGCGCTGCGGCCGGACGAGGCCCTTCGTCTCGTACATGCGCAGCGTCTGCGGGTGCATGCCGACGAGCTCGGCCGCGACCGAGATCATGTAGATCGGCCGCTCCGTGGTCTCCATCAGCCGACCGCCTTCTGGAGCTCTTCGAGGAGCTCGCGTTCCTTCTTGTTCACGCGCTTCGGCACCTGGATCCGGATGCGCGCGAGCACGTCGCCCTTGCCGGAGCCGCTCAGCTTCGGCGCGCCGCGGCCCTTGATGCGCAGGAGCTTGCCGTCCTCCGAGCCGGCAGGAACCTTGAGCGACACCGCACCCTCAGGCGTCGCTACCTCGACCTTGCCGCCGAGCGCGGCGGTCGGGAAGGAGACCGGCACCTGCACGACGAGGTCGTCGCCGCGCCGCTCGTAGATCGGTGAGGAATCGACCCGGGTTACGACGATCAGGTCGCCGTTCGGCCCGCCGTGCTGGCCGGCCTCGCCCTTTCCCTTGAGCCGGATCTTCGTGCCGTCCTTCACGCCGGGCTTGATCTTCACGCTGAATGTGCGCCGACGCCGTTCGCGGCCCGAGCCGTGGCACTTCGAGCACGGCTTCTCGATCACCGTGCCGTTGCCGCGACAGCGGGGACACGGCTGCGACAGCGCGAACAGCCCCTGCGACTCGGAGACGACGCCGCGGCCGTTGCATTCCGGGCAGATGACCGGAGCAGTGCCGGGCTCCGCGCCGGTGCCGCCGCACTGGGAGCAGGCAGCGGTCAGGTCGACCGGAACCTTCGCCTCGGCGCCACGCAGCGAGTCCTCGAACGAGAGGCGCACCTCGGTCTCGACGTCCGCGCCGCGCACCGCCTGAGGACGCGCGCGACGACCGCCGCCGCCGCGGACGTTCCCGAAGATGCCGCCGAGGATGTCCCCGAGGTCGCCGCTCCAGTCGAAGTCGCCGAAGTCGACGTTGACGCCGCCCGGACCGGGCGCCCCGCGGCCGTTCGTCGAGCCGAAGCGGTCGTACGCCTTCCGCTTCTCCGGGTCCGAGAGGACGTCGTACGCCGTCTGGACCTGCTTGAAGCGCTCCTCCGCGGACTTGTCGCCCTGGTTCGTGTCCGGGTGGTACTGGCGCGCGAGCTTACGGTACGCCTTCTTGATCTCGTCGGCCGAGGCGCCCTTCTTCACACCGAGCGTGTCGTAGAGCGACTCAGCCATCGACCTCGGTTTCCTCCTGCGGCGCGGACGGCGCGGCGACGACGACCCGCGCGGGGCGGACGACCCGTTCGCCGAGCTTGTAGCCCTTCTGCACGACGTCGATCACGGAGCCTTCCTCCGCCTCGGACGGCTGCGAGAGCAGCGCCTCGTGCACGTGCGGGTCGAACTGTCCGTCCGTCTCGATCGGCTTGACGCCGTGCCGCTCGAGCAGTCCCGCGAGCGAGCGGTGCACGAGACGCACGCCCTCCTCGAGCTGCGCCTCCTCGTGCTGCTCGGCCGCGCTGAGCGCGCGCTCGAGGTCGTCGAGGATCGGGAGGAGCTCGGCGATCAGCCGCTCGTTCGCGAGCTGGACGTACTCCTGCCGCTCGCGCGCCGCCCGCTTCTTGTAGTTCTCGAAGTCGGCGGCAAGCCGGAGCAGGCGGTCGTCGACGACCTCCGGCCCCGGCTGCTCCGGCTGCTCCTCCTCCGTCGTCTCCTGCTGCTCAACCTGCTCCTCGCTCACGAGGTGGGCGCCTCCTCGTCGACGACCTCGTACTCGCCTTCCTCGACGACCTCGTCGTCGGCGCCGGAGGTCGACTCCCCGTTGCCGCCACCACCCGCGGACGCCTGCGCCTGCTGGGCCGCCTCGGCGTAGAGCACCTCGGCGAGCTTGTGGGAGGACTCCTGCAGCGCGTCCATCTTGGCGCGAATTTCGGCGATATCGTCGCCCTCGAGCGCCTGACGCAGCTCCATGACCCGGCCCTCGATCGTCGAGGCCTCGGACTCGTCGAGCTTGTCGCGGTGCTCCTTGAGCGAGCGCTCGGTCTGGTACGCGAGCGTCTCGGCGAGGTTCTTCGTGTCCGCGGCCTCGCGCAGCCGGTGCGCCTCGTCGGCGTGCGACTCCGCGTTGCGGATCATCTCCTGCACCTCGTCCTCGGACAGCCCCGAGCCGCCCTGGATCTGGATCTGCTGGACGTTGCCGGTGCCCATGTCCTTGGCGGACACGTTGATGATCCCGTTGGCGTCGATGTCGAAGGTGACCTCGATCTGCGGCATCCCCCGAGGCGCCGGGGGGATCCCCACCAGCTGGAACTTGCCGAGCGTCTTGTTGTAGGTCGCCATCTCCGACTCGCCCTGGAGGACGTGCACCTCGACCGAGGGCTGGTTGTCCTCAGCGGTCGTGAAGACCTCGGACTTCTTGGTCGGGATGGTGGTGTTGCGCTCGATCAGCTTCGTCATGACGCCGCCCCTCGTCTCGATACCGAGCGAGAGCGGGGTGACGTCGAGCAGGAGGATGTCCTTGACCTCGCCCTTGAGCACGCCGGCCTGGAGCGCGGCGCCGACGGCGACGACCTCGTC
>JAICLM010000131.1 GCA_025927435.1 Thermoleophilia bacterium
GCACGTGCTCGTGGTCGCGAACGAGACCGTCGATGCGAAGACGTTGCGGGAAGCGCTCGCGGCGCGCGGCGACGACCTCCAGGCCACGGTGGTGTCCCCGGTCAACGAGCCGCAGCGCGGCTATGTCGTGTACGCGGACACGCGCCGTGCGTCGGCGCAGCGGCGCCTCGATCGGGCGCTCGGCCACCTGCGCGAGGCCGGGATCCCGGCCGACGGCTACGTCGTCGAGGCCGACCCCGCGGCGGCGGTTCGCGACGCGCTGGCGACGCTCGAGCCGCCGGTCGACGAGGTGCTCGTCTCGACCCATCCCGAGGAGAAGTCCGGCTGGCTGCGGCGCGGCGTGCTCGACCGGATCCGCTCCGCCGCCGCCGAGGTTCCCGTCGAGCACCTCGTCTCCGACGGCACCACGCCGAACGAGGCGAACGTGCTCGTGATCGCGAACGAGACGGTGCTCGGCGAGCCGCTCCTGGCCAAGATCCGCGAGCGAGCGGCGGCGAGCCCGGCGAGCTTCCTGATCATGTCGCCGCAGAGCGATCCGACCGCGGGGGAGCACCCGGAGGCCGAGCGACGGCTGAAGCGCGCCCTCGCGCAGCTGCGCGGGGCGGGCATCGACGTCCACGGCCAGGTCTCGCATCCCGATCCGTTCAGCGCGGCGATGGAGGCGGTGCACGACGAGCGCGTCGACGAGATCGTCGTCTCGACGTTCGAGCCGCTCAAGTCGGGCTGGCTGCGCGGAGACGTCGTGGAGCGGTTGAAGAAGGAAACTGGCCTCCCGGTCGAGCACGTCGTCGTCGAGCGCTCCTGGACGGAGGTGCCGGCATAGCCACCTATTCGCACGCCGAGCCGGTCGGGCACGACGAGCACGAGCATCACGGCCCGCCGATCCCGCACTACAGCTCGCGGATCAAGCCCGAGACGCTCGGCATGTACCTCTTCATCGCGTCGGAGATCATGCTCTTCGGCTCGTTCTTCACGGCCTACTTCTTCGTGAGGATCGTCAACGGCGTGCCGTGGCCGACGCCGCCCTACGAGCTGCCGGTCTTCGTCGCGACGATCAACACCTTCATTCTCATGACGTCGAGCGCGACGATGCACTGGGCGACGGTGTCGATCAAGCGCGGCAACGTCTGGGGGATGCGCGCCGGGCTCCTGCTCACGTTCCTCATGGGGCTCGCCTTCCTCATCTCCCAGCTCTACGAGTACATGCGGGCGGGCTTCAACACGTCGGACGGCGCCTTCCCCACGATCTTCTTCTGCCTCACCGGCCTGCACGGCTGCCACGTGTTCGTCGGGCTCACGATCCTCGCCTTCATGACGATACGCGCGTTCCGCGGGCACTTCTCCGCCGAACACCATCACGGCGTCGAGATCGGCGGGATCTACTGGCATTTCGTCGACGTGATGTGGATCGTCGTCTTCACGACGGTCTACATCCTCTGACCGGCGGGTAAGAGCGGGGTATGCGCAACCCGCTCCGCAGCGAGGGCGAGGCCTACCGGCTCCTCTGGATCGTCGTCGGCGGCGCGGCCGTGATCATCGTCGCGGCTTTCATCAACACCTGGCTGGGCGTCGCGGCGGCCGTGATCGCCTTCGGGGCGCTCGGCTGGTGGTTGATGCACGAGCCGGTCCCGGGCGCGGCCGAGCCGCCGCCCGTCGTGACCTCGGAGACTCCGCCCGGCACCCATCGCGTGCTCGTCGTAGCGCCGCCCGGCACCGAGAGGGTTTCCGTTCCCGACGGGGCGGAGGTGCTCGTCGTCGTGCCGGCTGTCGCCTCGACCAGCGAATCGCTGACGGGCGCGGTGGACGACCGCCGCGACGATGCCGAGGCGACCGCGGCGGCGCTCGAGTCCAGCCTCGACGGCGCGCGCGTCGAGGTCGGCGCAGACGATCCCGCGTTGGCGGTCGAGGACGCGCTGCGAGTCTTCGGCGCCGACGAGGTGCTGGTTGCGGGAGACGACGGGATGCTGGAGGCGATCCGCGAGCGGGTCGCGCTTCCCGTCAGCCGCGCGTAAATGCCCTTTCAGCCGAGGCTGATGCGGTACCGCACCTCGGTGACCGGAACACCGAGGAATTCCTCCCGGCGGCGCCCGTCGGCGGGCGACCAGCCTTCTCGCTCGTAGAAGCGCCGCGCCCGCGGATTGTCCTCGAGCACCCACAGGTGAGCGGCGGCGAATCCGTTCGCGCGCAACGCGGCGATTACAGCGGCCATCAGGGCCGACCCGGCCCCCGAGCCCCAGGCCTCGGGCAAGGCATAGATGGCGTACAGCTCACCCTCACCGGACCCGTCACGACTGTCCCCGCATGAGGCGAAGCCGACGATCGACCCGTCGTCTTCGGCTACGAAGATCGAGCGGCGTGGCTCGGTATCGGACAGGTGCTGACGCCAGCGCTCCTGTCGGGTGCCGAGGTCGATGCCGGCCAGCCGCTCCGCGCCGAAGACGTGTGCGTAGGCGGCCTGCCAGGTTCGGACGTGTACCGCGGCGATCGCCGCAGCGTCCTCGAGCCATGCCTCCCGAACCTCCAGCGCTACTTACCGGCGGACGAGGAGACGTACTTCGCGACGGCCTGGATCTGGGCGTCGCTCAGCTTCCCCTTGAACGCCGGCATCGCGCCGCCGCCGACCTCGACCTGGTGGGCCACGACGTCCGTAGCTGGCTTGAGCTGGTCGAGGTTCCGCCCGACCGTCCCGGTCGCCCCCGCAGCGGAGAGCGTGTGGCAGCCGGCGCACCCGGCTCCCTTGAAGATCTTCGCGCCGTCCGTGCCGAGGCTCGCGAATCCACCGCCCTCGGTGAACCCGCCCTGGCCCGCGACCGAGGCGACGTAGGCGGCGACGTCGATCGCGTCCTCGCCCTTGACGATGTTCGCCGGCATCGTCGGCTGCACCTTGAAGTCGCCGAGCTTGCCGTTCGTGTACGTGGCGATCTCGCCCGAGCCGAGGCGGATCTGGTCGAGGACGACATTCTCGATCGAGCTCTGCGGATAGCCGTCGGCGACGGCGGCCGCGAAGGCGTTGTCCAGGTTCGGGCCGATCGTCCCGCTCGTGCCCGCCGCCTGCAGCGAGTGACACGACCCGCAGTTCTGGGTGAAGAGCTGCTGGCCGGACTGCGTGTCCGCCTGCCGGCCTGCGCTGGCCACGCCGCCGGTGCCGCAGCCGGCGGCGAGCAATGCCGCCGCCACGAGCCCAGCCCCCAGCGCCCCGACCCGGTACGGCCGCTTCAACGCAGCTTCAACCTTGGGGAACTCCGACCGCCGACACGGCCTCCTCGCGCGTGGGATAGATCGTGAAGACCTTGTCGAGGCCGGTGATCTCGAAGATCTTGGTGATGTTGCGGTCGCTGCAGACGAGCGACAGCTGGCCCTCGTTCGTCCGCAGCCGCTTGACGCCGCCCACGAGGACGCCCAGCGTCGTCGAGTCGATGAACGTCGTCCCGCTGAAGTCGACGATGACCTCCTTGCCACCCTGTCCGATCACCTCGAGCAGCTGCTGCTTGAACTCGGGCGCCGTGTAGAGGTCGACCTCGCCCGTGAGCGAGATGACATAGGCGTCGCCGCTGAGCTGCTCGGTCCTGATGTCGAAATTCATGCGCAGATCCCCCGGGAGTCGTTCGCCGGCCACTGGCGGGCCGCTCGGGCGTGAGTCTATCCGCGCGGCCGGGGCCGCAATCGACTAGCCGCCGGACTTGACCGTCGGCGTCCCCTTGGAGAGCGCCTTGATCTCGTTCTGGATCTGCTTCTTCAGCGGGGCGTTGGGATAGACCCTCAGGTAGCTCTTCAGCGCCGTGACGGCGGTCTTGCTGTCGCCGGCGTTCACGGCCGCCGTCGCGAGCTCCTGGAGATACGTCGCGTTGCGGGGATGGATCTTCGACGCCTGCTTGTAGGCCTTCACGGCCTCCGTGAAAGCGGTCGTCGCCTTCGTGTACAGGTCGGACGTCCGGGCCGCCGCCCGCTGCGACACGTTCTGGTAGGTGGGGTTCTGGCCGACTGCGGCCCCGAGGGTGCCGCTGGGCAGGAACGGTGCGCTCGGATCCGCCTGCTGGGCCGCCTGCTGCGCGGTCTGGTACCGGGTCGAGAACGTGTTGGCCTGGGACATCTGGAGGCCGCCGAGCTCGGCCCAGGTCGCCGCGTCCTTGTCCTTCTGCGCGAGGTAGCTCTGGAGCGCGACGATCGCCTGGGCGTTGTTCCCCTTCTCCTCGTACGCAGTAGCGAGATCGCGGTATCCCTTCGCAGGATTCTTCAGGATCTCGTCCTGCGCCTTCGAGATGGAGCTGCCGCCGCCGCCCCCGAACAGGCCGGTGTACAGGTCGCTGAGGCCCCCGCTACCCGAGCCGACGCCGACGAAGACGAAGCTGATCATGAAGACGACGGCGAGCAGGGCGTAGACCCACTTCTGGTGGCGCCGCATCCGGACGAAGAAGAGCTCCTGGTTCGGGTTGCCGCCGCCGGCGTGGCGCCGTCGGCCGCGGGCGCGCGCCTTCGGGGGCTGTTGCGCCTTCGCCCTCGCCTGCTGCTTCGCCTTGACCGCTGCCCTGGCCATCAGCCGCCCAGGGTAGCCGAGGCAGGCGCGGCCTTTGCCTGGCGGCGCTCGGCGAGAATCGAGAGCCAGATCGAGAGCTCGAAGAGCGCCCAGAGCGGAATCGTCTCGATCACCGTCGTGACCGGGTCGATGCCGGGCAGCGCGACCCCCACACAGGCGACGATGAAGTAGCCGATCCGCCGGTTCCGCCGCAGCTGGCCGGTCGAGAGGATGCCCAGGCGGACGAGGGCGAGAACGAAGATCGGCAGCTCGAAGACGATCGCCATGGCGAGGAGCACCATGACCACGAACGAGTAGTAGTCGCTCGCGCGCAGCTGGATGTTGAAGTAGGCCTTGTCGTAGTTCGTCAGGTAGTGGATTGCTGCGGGCAAGGCGACGTAGTAGCCGAACACGATCCCCGCCACGAGGAGCCCCGCGGCGAACAGTACGAAGCTGCGCACCCGACGCTGCGCGCCGGGCTCCACCGCAGGCGCCAGGAACGCCCAGAGCTGCCAGAGCAACACGGGCAGCGCGAGCAAGAGGCCGGTCCAGAGGCTGATCTTCATCACCGTCAGGAACGGCTCGGCTACGGAGAGCGTGATCGGCTTGCCTACGTGGCTCGGCAGGTAGCGATTGAGCCAGTGGAGGATGTGGTTGTGGAACCCGTAGGCGACGGCGAATCCGGCGAGGAGCGCCGCGAGGCTGACGAAGATCCGCTGACGCAGCTCCTCGAGGTGCTCGACGACGGTCGCCTCCTCGCTGTGCGCTAGGCGACGAGGCAGCGGACGCATGGCGGCTAGGGCTGGTCGTTCTCGTGCTGCGACGCTGCGGTCACCGTCGGCTCGGCCTGGGGAGTCGGGAGCTCCGGCTGCTCCGGCTGTGTCTTGCCCGTGACCGAGTCCTTGAACTCGCGCATCCCGTGCCCGAGCGAGCGTCCGATCTCCGGCAGCCGCTTTGCGCCGAAGAGCAGGAGCGCGAGGAGGAGCAGGAGGATGATCTCGCCGGTTCCGATGTTCGGCATGTGGGCAGAGTAGCGCGGAAGCTCCGGACAGGGAGAGGGGGCCTCTCGCTAGACTGGTCCCGGTTGGTTCGGGCGGGGCAAAAGCCCCGCTCTTTGGGGAAAAGAGAGGATTTCGTGGGACTGCTGAAGCTGGAGAACCTGCACGTCGCGCTCGAGGACGGCACCGAGATCGTCAAGGGCGTCGACCTCGAGGTGGACACGAACGAGGTGCACGCGATCATGGGCCCGAACGGGTCCGGCAAGTCGACCCTCGCCTACGCGCTGATGGGGCACCCCGCCTACGTGATCACCGAGGGAAGGCTCTTCCTCGAAGGTGAGGACGTGACGGAGCTCGCCGCCGACGAGCGCGCGCAGCGCGGTCTCTTCCTCGCCTTCCAGTACCCGCACGCGATTCCCGGCGTCACCGTGACGAGCTTCCTGCGCAGCGCGATCAACGCCGTGCGCAAGGCCCGCAACGACGGGACCGACGACCCGATCGCGATCCCCGAGTTCCGCAAGGAGCTCCTCGCGCAGATGGACCGCCTCAAGGTGAGCCGCGAGCTCGCGTCGCGCTACCTCAACGACGGCTTCTCGGGCGGCGAGAAGAAGCGCGTGGAGATCCTGCAGATGGCGATGCTGAAGCC
>JAICLM010000071.1 GCA_025927435.1 Thermoleophilia bacterium
CTGCCGCCGCGCAGGAAGCACCGACTCCCGTGACGCGCCCACGGCCGCTGTGGCGCCGGCTCGTCTTCTACGCGGTGCTGGTGTTCTTCATCGGCGCCGTCGCGAACCTGCTGGGCTGGGACATCAGAGGCTGGTTCCACAACCTCTGGGACACGGTCACGTCGATCTCGGTCGCCTCGCTGATCGCGGCGATCGCGTGCATGGTCCTGCAGACCAGCGCGACGGCGTTCGCCTGGTACGCGATCCTCCGGTTCGCCTACCCGGAGCGGACGAAGTGGCGCGACATCCTCGCGGGCTACTCCGTCTCGGTCGCGCTGAACACGATCCTGCCCGCCAACATCGGCACGCTCGTCTTTCTGATCATGCTCACCGCCCTGCTCTCGGTGAGCTTCGCCGCGATCCTCGGGGCCTACGCGGTCGAGAAGATCTTCTTCACCCTCGCCGGCGCCTTCGTCTACATCTACCTCTTCCTGACGGTCGGCGGCTCGTTCGACATCTCGTTCGCCTGGGTGCACGAGAGGCCCATCGCCACGATCTGCGTCTTCGGCGGCGGAGCGCTGATGATCATGCTGCTCGTCCGTCGCTTCTGGCCCCGCGTCGTCGCCTGGTGGGAGAAGGCCAAGGAGGGGGGCGCGATCCTGGGCCACCCCCGCGCGTTTCTCGGACGGGTGTTCCTACCGTCCTTCGTCGGCTGGTGCGCGGGGCTTGCCGTTGTCGCCGTCTTCCTGAACGCGTACGGGATCCCCGTCAGCTTCGACACGCTGATGCACGTCTCCGGCGGCAACTCGCTCGCCAACGTCACCTCGTTCACGCCCGGCGGCGTGGGCGTGACGCAAGCCTGGAACGTCGCTTCGCTGAAGGGCGTCGCCTCCGCGCAGGACGCGACGGCCTACTCGGTCGCACAGCAGCTCGTCGGGACCGCGTGGGCCATCATCTTCGGGCTGATCACGATGATCTGGGCGTGGGGCTGGGGCGGCGGCAAGCAGCTCGTCTCCGACTCGTACGTCGAGGCGAAGCGCCGCCAGGAGGAGGAGGCGGAGAAGCGGCGCGCGAAGAAGGCGGCCAAGGCGGCGGACGCCGGCCAGGCCAGCCCGTGAGCGCGGCGTACGGCGAGGCTCCGGGCTGGGCGCCCGAGAAGCCTCGGTTTCGCCCCTGGCAGCTCGTGGTCGCGTGGCTGCTCGGCGCCGTCTCGCTGCTCGTCGCCACGAAGCTCCTTCCCGGCACGTCCGACTCGACGTTCCGCGCCGCCCTCGTCGTCGCGGCGCTCATCGCCCTGCTCAACGCGCTGCTGCCGCCGCTCATCGCCGCGCTGAGGATCCCGTTCACCGCGCTGCTCGGCTTCTTCCTCGTGCTCTTCGTGGACGCCGGGATGCTGCTCCTCGCGGACGGGCTCAGCTCCGGCATGTCGATCGATTCCTTCTGGTCGGCGCTCTGGGTCGCGCTTGCCGCCGCCGCCGTCGGTGTGGTGCTCTCGGTGCTGTTAGGGACGAACGACGACGACATCTACTCGCTCCGCGTCGTGCAGCGGATCGCCCGGCGCTCGGGGGAGCAGGTCGTGACTGACCGGCCGGGCATCGTCTTCCTCGAGATCGACGGCCTGGCGCTGCCGGTGCTACAGCGCGCCATGCGCGACGGGCACGCGCCGACGCTGGCCCGCTGGCTCGAGGACGACACGCACCGGCTCACCGAGTGGGAGCCGGACCTGTCGTCGCAGACCGGCGCCTCGCAGGCCGGGATCCTGCTCGGGTCGAACGACGACATCGTCGCCTTCCGCTGGGTCGAGAAGGAGCGACAGGTGCTCGTCGCCTGCTCGTCGCCGGAGGACTGCGCGGAGCTGGAGCGGCGGCACACGACCGGACCGGGCCTCCTGTCGGACGGCGGCGCGAGCCGCGGCAACCTCTTCTCGGGCGGCGCCGACCATCTGATCCTCACGGTCAGCCGGATGGAGGCCGAGCGCTCGTCCAACCCCGGCTACCGCGCCTTTCTCGCCAACGGCTTCAACGTCGCGCGGACGTTCGTGCTCTTCGGCTGGGAGGTGATCCTCGAGTGGATCGCGGCCGCGCAGCAGAGGCGCCGCGACGTCCGGCCGCGGGGCCATCGAGGCGGCGTCTATCCGTTCCTGCGCGCGACGATGTGCGTGATCGCCCGCGACCTGATCGTGTACGGCGTGCTCACCGACATGATGAAGGGGAGGCCCGCGGTCTACGCGACCTTCGCGAGCTACGACGAGGTCGCGCACCACTCCGGCCTCGAGCGCCAGGACACGCTCGAGGCCCTGCGGAAGCTCGACCAGCAGTTCGGGCGGATCGAGCGTGCGCGCCGCTACGCCGCGCGGCCGTACGAGATCGTCGTCCTCTCCGACCACGGCCAGACCCAGGGGGCAACCTTCAAGCAGCGCAACGGCTACGGCCTCGACGAGCTCGTACAGCGGAATCTCGCGCACGGCGGGGTCAGCGCCGTGGAGGGCGGCGACGAGCAGGAGGCGATGGTCGGGCACGCCGCCGCGGAGGCGACGGGGCGCAAGGCGAAGAAGCCGAAGAACGACGTCTCGGGCCGTGACGTCGTCGTCCTCGGCTCCGGCAATCTCGGTCTCGTGTATCTGATGGAGAAGGACGGCCGGATGACGCGAGAGGAGCTCGACGCCCGGCATCCCCAGCTGCTGCCGGCTCTCGCGTCCCATCCGCACGTCGGCTGGGTGCTCGTGAAGTCGGACGAGCACGGCGCGGTCGTGCTCGGAGGGAGCGGCGTCAGGTACCTCGAGGAGGATCGGGTCGAGGGCGTCGATCCGCTCGCGGGCTTCCATGCCACGGCGGCGCAGCATCTCCTGCGCACGCACGGCTTCGCGCATGCGCCGGACCTCCTCGTCGGCAGCTTCTACGACCCGGCCCTGGACGAGGGCTGCGCCTTCGAGGAGCTGATCTCGTTCCACGGCGGGCTCGGAGGCTCGCAGACGCAGGCGTTCCTGCTCTACCCGACTCTGCTGCCCGCGCCCGAGCAGCCGGTCGTCGGCGCCGAGACGCTCCACCGCGTGCTCGTCGGGTGGCGGCGCCTGCTCGAGGGCGGCCACGGGTCGCCGGCCGACCCGGCGCCGGCACCGGAGCCCGTGGCCCAGCGATGATGGCACCGGAATGGCGGGTAGCCGTACAGCGGTCGTCGTCCCCGGTCACGGGTGGCTCGACCTGCGCGGGGTGCACCGGATCAGCCGCCGCTGTGTGAGGCTCGTCCGCGAGGCCGAGCAGCTCGTGGGCAGCGTGGACGCCGACGTCGTGGTGTTCAGCGGCTGGTCTCCGAGCGGCGGACCGTCCGAGGCCGAGCAGATGCGGGAGGAATGGCGTGGCTCGGGCGTCGAGCTCGTCGTGGAGCCGACCGCGGCGACGACGGCCGAGAACGCCGCGCGGACCCTGCCGCTCCTGATCGACCGCGGCGTCGGCAGGGCGGTCGTCGTCTGCGCCCCACCGCATCTGCCGCGGACGCGGCTGCTCTATCGACGTCTCTACGGCGGCTCGGGGGTCGAGGTCTCCTTCCGCGTCGCGCGTCTCGCGCCGACGCTCCGGTCGATCGCGTGGGAGCTGCTGGCGCTCCCGTTCCTCCCGGTGCAGCTCCACGCCGCCCGCGCGGAGCTCGAGCGGAGACGCCCGTGAGCCGCACGCTCGTCTTCATCCCCGCGTGGAACGAGGAGGAGAACCTGCCCGCGGTCCTCGACGGGTTGCGCGAGCGGCTGCCCGACGTGGACGTCCTCGTCGTCGACGACGGCTCGACCGACCGCACCGCCGAGGTCGCCCGCGAGCACGGGGCTGAGGTGCTCTCGCTCGGCACGAACCAGGGCCTCCGTGTCGGGATCGCGACCGGCTACCGCTGGGCGCTGGAGCACGGGTACTCCTTCTGCGGTCGGGTCGACGCTGACGGTCAACATCCTGCGGCGGAGCTCGAGCGGCTGCTCGACCGCGTCCGCGGCGGCGAGTGCGACGTCGCGGTCGGCTCCCGCTTCGTTTCGGGCGACGGCTACGCGCCCTACCGCTATCGGCCGAGCCCGGCTCGACGGCTCGGCACCGGGCTGCTCCGCCGCTCGGTGGCAGTCGTCCTGCGCCGGCCCTTCGGCGACGCGACGAGCGGGCTGTACGCGGCGAACGCGCAGGCGCTGCCGTTGCTCGCCGAGCCCTACGCGAGCGGCGCGCCGGAGGTGGAGGCCCTGATCCGCCTCGTCGACGCTGGACTGCGGGTCGACGAGGTGCCGGTGAACATGGCGCCGCGCGCCGGAGGCGAATCGAAGCTCCGCGGCGGCAAGGCGGTGAAGCTCGTCCTCACCGTGACGGCGACACTCGGCCTGGCGCTCGTCGCGCGAGGCCGCCGCCGCTAGGCGTCGTCGTACACCACCTCGGTGCCCGCGAGGTAATCGGGGAGCGCCCGGCGGCGTCGATCGAAGAGGGCCGGGACGAACCCGAGGAAGCAGGGGACGATCGCGAGCGCGAGCCCGACCGTGCGGCAGAGCGCCTGCCACCCCGTCAGGCGGCCGTCGGCCCGGCTCGAGAGGACGCGGACCCCCATCAGCGCCATCCCGGGGGTCTGGCCCGCTGCCTTCCAGAAGAGGGTGAAGTAGCCCACCGCGATGGCGATCGTGGCGGCCGAGAGGAGCGTCTGCGCGAGCCACTCGGGTTTAACTCCGCCCACGACCGCAGCCACGAGGCTGGCCGCTCCGCCGACGACCGCCGTCCCGAGGACGATCGCGAGCGCATCGACGACCAGCGCTACGCCGCGGCTCGCGACGCCGGCGAACTGCGTGTGCGCCGACCTGCGCATGCGGAGCGAGAGCTCGGCGTCGAGGCCGGTCGCCGCCCGGCGCACGTCGCCGACGACCTCGTCGGCGAAGCTCGCCGTGTGCGACGCGAGGGCGGAACGCACCTCTGGGCCGGCGAGAACGCGTTCGAGCGCCTGCTTCATCGCATCGCTCGCGAGCACGCGGTCGAGCATCTCCTTCGACTGGGGGCTCGCGAGCGTCGCCTCGACCGCCCGCTCCAGCTCGCCGGAGGTCACGAGCTCCCGCGTGACCCGCTCGACGACCCGATGCCGGACGAGCAATTGCCCCAGCTCCTCGGGTAGCGGGCCCGACAGTGTGCGATCGAGAGCCCGCTTGACCTCGGGCGTCGCGAGGAGCTCTTCCGCGGCCGCCTCGAGCGGTCCGCGCCAGACGCGAGCCGCTACCCGGGCGGAGTAGACGGCCGCGCCGCCGATCGCCCCCGCGACCGCGGACCGTTCGTCCGGCGGGCCCTTGTCGGCTGCCGCACCCATGGCCGCGACGGGCCTAGTAGCTGCCCTCTTGCGGGCCGGCGTTGCGGCGATCGTGGAGCCACCCCAGTGTCAGCGCCACCAGGGCGAGCACGAGGAACGCGGCGAAGAAGCCCCACGCGTAGATCGCGGTGAGGAAGATCCACATGACGACGAACAGGCCGATGGCGCCGAGGACGAAGAGGCCGGCGACCTTGAGCCAGAACGTCCATCCGAAATCCTCCATCACAGCGCAGGCTCCCCGCCGGGAGCCTGCGCAACATCATCCGATCGGGGTGATCGAGGGCTCTGGGCTCAGCCGTCGCGCCCGTGATCGTCGCCGGCGTCGTGTCCCGGGCCGTCGTCGTTGCCCGTAGAGGCGCGAGAGGCGGCCGTCGGCGCCTTGTGAGAGGCGGTGCAGACTTCACCCGACCGGGTCGCGCGGGCGCTGATCCGGTCGGTGCCGGGCCGGTCCGCGACGAGGCGGCGAATCTCGAACGAGCCGCTGGGCGCGCGGGTCCTGGCGGTGAGAGAGGCGACGCGCGCGCCGTTGCGGCGGAGTGTGACCTTCCACGGCACGCCGTTCCGGTTCTGGTCGACCTCGAACTCCACCTCGATGCGGCCGTCGTCGCGGCTCAGCTTGAGCTTGCTCGTGGACTGCTTGGTGCAGGTGCCGCGGACGGTGATGCCGCGGTGGTGGCCGCCCTTCGCGGAGGCGACCGGAACCGCGAGCAGCGCGGCTGCGAAGAGAGAGAGGGTGAGCGGGATGAGGGAGCGAGACATGGCTGGGATTCCTTTCGGGAGTGGTTCAGGGCTGCGGGCAGCGTCGCGCTCTCCCGGTCCGAGCCGCAATGGGACATTGGTCGGAGTCGAGCCCGGAACGGCCCTCGAACGGCGATCATGAAACGGATGGCTTCGGCTCCGGCCACAAACGAGCCCGCCGCGGCGCCGACGGCCCGGTCGGTGATCGTCCGCTTCGCCGCGGGGACGCTCGTGGCGATCGCGATCGCCGTCGTCGGCGGCTACTTCGTACTGCGTGCCGTCGCGATCGACGAGGCGAAGCGGCAGACCCGGGACCGCGTGAAGGAGGAGGCCCAGCTCGTCGAGGGAGCGGTGAGCGACGGGCTCTTGCAAGGGCGGGGGCGGGCTGTGCGGAAGGTGGACGACGTCGTGGTCGCGCGGGTGCTCAGCGACTCGATCGTGCGCGTAAAGATCTGGTCGCCCCGGGGCCGCGTCCTCTACTCCGACGAGCCGGCGGAGATCGGCGGCCGCTACGCGCTCGGCGACGAGGAGCAGCAGCTGCTCCGGAACGGCGGTGCGGACGTGGAGGTGACGGACCTCAGCCGTCCCGAGAACGCGCTCGACCGCCAGCAAGGGCGGCTGCTCGAGGCGTATACCCGTATCCGGACACCCTCCGGGAAGCTGCTGCTGTTCGAGATCTACCAGCGCTTCGGGTCGGTCACCGCCGATGCGCGCCGGCTCCTCGGCGCTCTCGCGCCGCCGATCCTCGGCGCGATCGGGCTGATCCTGCTCATCCAGGTGCCGCTGTTCTGGTCGCTCATGCGCCGGCTGCAGGTGAGCCACGAGCAGCGCGAAGGGCTCCTCGCCAACGCCGTCACGTCGTCGCGGCGCGAGCGCCGCCGCGTGGCGTCGTACCTGCACGACGGCCCGGTACAGGAACTCGCGGGGCTCGCGTTCTCGCTCGCGCCGGTGGCCGACGACGCCGCGTCCCGAGGAGCCGAGCGGGAGGCAACAGTGGTGCGGACCGTGATCGATCGCCTGCGTGGCACCGTGCGCGACCTCCGCGCGCTGCTCGTCGACCTCCACCCGCCGACGCTCGCGAGCGCGGGCCTCGACGCGGCGCTGCGCGATCTCGTCAGCCCGCTCTCGGCGCGGGGCACGAACGTCGAGCTGCGGGTCGACGGGGACGAGCGGCTCGACCCGGACACGCAGGCGCTCGTTTACCGCGTCGCGCAGGAGGCGGTTCGCAACGTGATCGGCTACGCCGACGCGAGCAACGTCTCCGTCGAGGTCGGCGTGGTGGACTCGACGGCGTGCCTGCTCGTCGCGGACGACGGCCGCGGCTTCGGGCCGGAGACACGGGAGCAACGCCGCGCGGAGGGCCACCTCGGTCTCTCGCTCGTCGAGGAACTCGCGCAGCAGGCGGGCGGAAGCCTCGACGTCGACTCGAGCAAGGGCGCAGGGACGCGGGTCAGGCTCGAGGTTCCGCTCCGGTGATCCGCGTGCTGATCGCCGACGACCACGGCGTCGTACGCGACGGCCTGGCGGGCGTTATCTCCGCGCAACCGGATCTCGAGGTCGTCGCCACGGTCGAGAACGGCGCCGAGGCCGTCGAGTCGTGCCGGACCTCGCAGGCCGACGTCGTGCTGATGGACCTCGAGATGCCCATTCTCGACGGAATCGAGGCGACGCGGATCATCCGCGCCGAGCTGCCCGGAACGGCGGTGCTCGTGCTGACCTCGTTCTCCGACGCGCGCCGGATCACGGCGGCACTCGACGCGGGCGCGGCCGGCTATCTCCTCAAGGACACGTCCGCGGACGACGTGGTCCGCGGCATCCGGGCGGCGGCCGCAGGCGGGGCGCCGCTCGATCCGCAGGCCGCTCGGCTCCTGCTCGAGGCGAGGGACGCGCCCGATCCGCTCGAAGGGATCTCCCCGCGCGAGCGCGAGGTCTTCGCATTGCTGCTCGACGGGCTGCCCAACAAGCTGATCGCCCAGCGGCTCGGCATCAGCGAGAAGACCGTGAAGACGCACCTGACGAACATCTTCCGGCAGATCGACGTCACCGACCGGCTGCAGGCAGTCCTCTGGGCCGAGCGCCAGGGTCTCCGCTCCGATCTCTCCTCCTGACTCGGACCAAGGTCCCATTGCGGAGCGGGAGAGGTGACCCGCACAGTGGGGACATGACTCGCTTCCTGGCTCTCGCGCTGCTGCTGTTCGCGCTCTCGGCGGGTGCCGCTCAGGCGCGCGGGGACGACCACGGTGGAGGCGGCGGCGACGTACGGGTCGCCGGCATTTGCGGGCGCGGCGCGACCTCGTCGCTCCGGGTTCGCTCGGACGACGGCCGGATCGAGATGCGCTTCCGTCTGGAGCAGAGACGCGGACGCGGCCTCTGGCGGATCACCGTCGTTCACGAGCAGCGGGTCACGTCCCGCGCGACGAGAAGGACGACGCGGAGCGACCGCTCGTTCGAGCTGCGGCGGCGGGTGGCGGATCTGCCCGGCAGCGACACCGTCGCCCTGCACGCCTGGGGGCCGCGCGGCCTCGGTTGCCGCGCTACGGCGACGCTGCCCGGCTGACCTCGCCTCAGCGGCCGGCCGCGTAGCCCTGCCCGCCGCGCGGGTTCGCGCCCGCGGTCAGGATCCCGCCCTGCTCGCGCCCGACCGCGGTGACGCGGCCGAGCGTCCACGGCCCGGACACCTCGACGTCGTGCCCGCGCCGGCGCAGGCCGTCGATCGTCTCGGCGCCGGCCCGCTCCTCGACGGCGACGTGCCGCGGGAGGGTCTCGCGCGGATAGAAGCTCGAGGGGAACGCCTCGGTGTGGTGGTTCGGAGCGTCGATCGCAGCCTGGAGGTCGAGGCCGTGGTGGACGTGGCTGAGGAAGACGTGCAGCGTCCACTGGTCCTGCTGGTCGCCGCCGGGCGTGCCGAGCGCCACGCACGTCTCCTCGCCGCGCGCGGCGATGGTGGGCGAGAGTGTCGTGCGAGGCCGCTTGCCGGGCTCGAGCGAGTTCGGCAGGCCCTCCTCGAGCCAGAACATCTGCGCGCGCGTGCCGAGGGGGAAGCCGAGCGAGGGAATGACGGGCGCGCCCCAGAGCCAGCCGCCGCTGGGCGTCGCCGAGACCATGTTCCCGGAGCGGTCGACGACGTCGAGGTGGACCGTGTCGCCCCGGGTCGGTTCGCCGACCCCGGGCGCCACGGGCGCCCCCGCGACCGGGTGGGCCAACCGCGGCTCGCGTCCGCTCGGGGAGCCCGGCAGCAGCTCGGACGAGGCCACGTCCGAGAGCAGTGCACGCCTCTCCTCCGCGTAGTCGCGCGAGAGCAGCTCGACCAGCGGCACGTCGGCGAAGTCCGGGTCTCCGTACCACGCTTCGCGGTCGGCGAACGCGAGCTTGGCGCACTCGGTGATGGTGTGCACCCACTCGGCGCTCGCCTGGCC
>JAICLM010000026.1 GCA_025927435.1 Thermoleophilia bacterium
AAAAGACGGTTGAGACTGTGAAGGAGGATGTGCAGTGGTTGAAAAATCGGAAGTGATCCGCGGCGACATCGAGCAGACGCGCTCGGAGATGGGGGACACACTCGACGCCCTCGGTCACAAGGCCAATGTTCCCGCTCGAACCAAGGGCTGGGTGGGGCGAAAGAGGCAGGCAGTGGGAGGAGCTTGTGGCAGCGGCATGTCCAGAATTTCCGGAGTCGCCGATTCGGCCGTGGCGAGGGTCTCCGGGGCGGCCCCGAGCTCGAACCAGGTTCAGGCTGGCGCGGGTCGGATGAAAGACACTGCGGAGCGCAATCCGCTCGGGCTCGTGGTTGCTGGCGCAGCGGCCGGTTTCCTGGCTGGTCTTTTCGCGCCCTCCAGCTCAGTCGAGAACGAGAAGCTCGGTTCGATGTCTGACGAGCTGAAGTCGAAGGCGGTTGAGGTCGGCCAGGAAGCCGTGGAGCATGGGAAGCAGGTCGCGCATGCCACTGCACAGAGCGCCGTCGAAACCGCGAAGCACGAGGGTCAGCAGCACGGAGACGAGCTGTCGTCGTCGCTCCAAGACAAAGCGAGTGGAGTCAGCCGAGAGGCCCCGTGACCGACCACTTGCAAGTGTGGTGTCTCCGTCGACCAGCACCGTGGGGGACGTGCGTGGGTCCCCCACAACTCGATGCCAGGATGGCGATCGATCTGCGAGATGATCGCTGACCCCCCGAGGCGCCGTCGCGTCGCTCGAGTCGGGGGTCGGGCGTCTCCTCGGGCACCCTGCCGGGGGAAGCCGCAACGGCGCGGGCGTCAGGAACCCTCTGTGACCCCCTGGCCCACTTTCATCTGGGCCAGTGTTCGGATTGACGCCTGGAGGGATGATGATGGACTTCGCTGAGCGAGCCGCTCGCAACGAAGAGGTCTTCCGGAACGTGAACGAGGGGATCGCGGCTGGCGCCGAACAGCACTCACTCTCCGGGACGCTGCCTTTCCATTGCGAGTGCGACCGCGTCTCTTGCTTTGACACGATCGAGATGGCATCCGCCCGATACGAGCAGATCGTGCGAAATCGTTACTGCTTCGTCGTGATCCCCGGCCACGAAGAGCCGCGGATCGAACGGATCGTGGAGACCGAACCCGACTTCCTCGTCGTCGAAAAGATCGGCGAGGCGCGCGAGAAGATCGATCGCGACCATCCACAACCGCATCACCACGGCTAAGCACGCTCGTCTGGAACCAGTGTTCCGGAGGTTGAGCGGGTGCGACTGTGTAGCGTGCGGGGAATGGCGCGATTTGTGGTCGACTGCGAGACCCTTCTGCGCATAGCCGCGGGTGAGGTCGAGGTTAGTGCGGCGCATCAGCTGGTGGCTCCAACGCTCGTCCGCTCGCAGGCACTAGCGGCGCTGTATGGAGCTGCGCGTCGGGGCGAGATCTCTCCGGCCGAGGGGATCGAGCGGGTGACGCGCATCAATTCACTGAAGGTTCGCTTCCTCGGCGACAAGGTGCTCCAGCGGACGGCGTGGAGAGTGGCCGAGCAGCTGGGCTGGGAAACGACGTACGACGCCGAGTTCGTCGCGTTGGCTCAGCTGCAGGCCGACGCCTTCGTCACCTCCGATAGGAGCCTGTCGCGAGTGGCCTCCGGCCTGGTCGAGACGACGACGGTCGAGGCGTTGCGTACGGCCTGAAAGGGGCAGGAGCACGAGCCGCTCGAGTGGGGCAAGGTGTTCCGGAATGACCCTTGAGCGGCCGATGACGGACGTCAACTCGGCGGCGTTCTTAGGCCCTCGCTATGCGTCCCACCTGAACACGACAGAGGGCGTCGAGCGTTTCGCCGGCCCGTGGTACACGGCCTCGATGTTCGTGCCGTCCGGGTCGAGAACGTAGGCCCCGTAGTAGCCCGGGTGGTACGACCGTTCACCCGGGGCGCCGTTGTCGCGCCCACCCGCCTCGATTGCGGCCGCATGAAAGCGGTCTACGGCGTCGCGATCTCGTGCTTGGAAGGCGATGTGAAGTCCCGCTGTGGCCGGTCCGTCGGAGCTGACGAAGAGCTCGTCGGCCGAGAACCAGCCGTCTCCTTCGCCTGTGACGCCGAGATCGAGAGGCGCGAGCGCTCTCGCGTAAAAGCGCTTACTCGCCTCGACGTCAGCCACACGCAGATGAACGTGGTCGAAGAGCCTTCCAGCATGCGACTCAGGCACGGCTCCAAGTATGAATCGCGTCACGCTCGCGTGGGCAAGTGTTCGGGGTGTGAGCCTCGACGACTTACGCTTGCGCGATGCCGCGCTGGTCACTGCCAGGGCGGTGCCTTCACCCAACTGAGCCTGCTCACCGTCGAGCCGAAAGACTACTTCTCCGTCTAGCACGAGATACAACTCTTGCTGGCCACTTTCGCGCTCGTCGTGTGCCTCCACAAGCTCCTGCTGGGCAAGTCTCGCCACGAAGAGGTTGACACCGAAGGCGGAGCGCAACCGCGCTGAGTGAGGGAACGACGCTGCTGATCATCGGAGCCGGACCGAGGCGATTCAGGTCAAGTTGGGACCCTCGTCACTTCCGGGACATTCCCCGGCCGGACTAGAGGCGTTGGCATGGATCAGCGTCCTCTCACCTGAGATCGGTGCCCGCCAAATGCGCGCCAGTCGCACCCGCGAACCATGGGTGTTGCCGGTAATGACCGGACGAGTCTGCAAACCCAGTACACCGGCCACGAGGGCCGCCGCGCCCGATCGTGCGGCGCGCTGCGTTGTGAAGGTTTCCTAGAGTGAAGCCGGTGCGGGAAGGTGGGGAGGAGTCGTGAGCGGTCGTTTTCCGCAGGCGCGAGTTGGTGTGCTGGGCAGCGGGGAGGTGGGGCGGCGTCTGGCATTCGGCTTTGCCGGCCGGGGCCACGCTGTGATGATCGGCTCCCGCGACCCGAACAAGCCGGAGCTGGGCGAATGGCTGGCCAGTGACGGCGTTGGCATCCGGTCGGGCACATTCGCTGAGGCCGCCTCTCACGGTGAGCTGCTCGTCCTGGCGGTGCTTGGTACCGCCGCGGAAGAAGTGATCGCGGACGCCGGCGCGGAGAAGTTCAGCGGCAAGGTCGTCATCGACGCCATGAATCCGCTCGATTTCTCTGACGGGTTCCCGCCGAAGCTCGCGATCAGCGGGGAGGACTCCCTCGGCGAGCACGTCCAACGCCTGTTGCCGGACGCCAAGGTCGTGAAGGCGTTCAACATCATCGGCAACCCGTACTTCGTGGAGCCCAGCTTCTCCGAAGGTCAGCCCACGATGCTGATCGCCGGCAACGACCAGGGCGCAAAGCGGATTGTCGCGGACGTGCTTGCGGACTTCGGCTGGCCCGACCCGTTCGACATCGGCCGAATCGACGGCGCACGCGAGCTGGAGGCTATCTGCATCGCCTGGGTCAAGATCGGCGGCGCACGTGGCGCCTGGGATCACGGCTTCAAGCTGCTGGTCGGTTGAACGACCAGCAAGGGTCATTCAGGCGCCGTAGCACCCGTAAGCCCGCGGCCTCTGAGTCGGCCGGCGGTTGTAGCTGCAGGTACGCCTGTCGTTGCCGAGACTCTTTGCCGGGGTGACGTGACCTGTTTAAACGGCCACTAGGCAGCCGCACGCGAGCGGCGTAACGTTGTCACCGGCCGGAGCCGCTATGGGCAAGCGCGTTCGGCTCGCCGCTCCGGGCCCCGACCGAATCGAGTTGGGAGGCAACCAGAGATGGCCGACCGCGAAAAGGAGCTTGTACAAGAGGTTCGGCGGCTTCGCCGCGAGCGGAACCGTGTCCGTGACGAGCACGATCGGGAGGCACGAAAGCGACAACGGATGAAGGCGCAGAACAAGCTTGCCGATCAGGCCGGCGAGCCCAGGCCCTTCACACCAGATGATGTTGCGGCGCAAACGCGACTCGTCAAGACGCTTTCCCAACGGGCAGAGGCTGTGGACGCCGAGCTTGAGCGGGCTGAACGGAAACTCGAACGCTTCCGCGCGTCGCTCACACCAAAGCAGCGGCTGGCCAAGAAGATTCTCGAGTCGCCGAACTCGCGGTTCGTCTTCAGTTCACCAACCGGCGGGACCGCGCGCGCTGGGTTCGAGGCGATCGCTGCGGGCCGCAAGGCACCGGTTGCGGCAACCGGGAGGCCAACGGACGTCCAGATATCGCTGGTGCGTGCCGTTGCTGCGATGGTCGACCACGGGGCCGTCCTGATCAACTGTCTGACCAACGGGAAGCACTCCGACAACAGCAACCACTACAAAGGCAAGGCGGTCGACCTCGACCTCAACTCACCACTCGGCTCAACTGCGATCGAAGCGATCGCCCGCCAACACGGCGGACGCCGCAATTTCAGGCTCGACCACATCCACCTCGACTTCCTGTAAGGCTTACCTTGTGGGACGAACCGGCGACCGGGTCGCCGTGCTTCGAGTCAGCGCTCGGCAAGGACAGATCGAGTGCGACAACGTCATGCGCTGGTCGATCGTGTCCAGACCCCTGCCGATCCAAGTCAAAGCGAACTCGATGGACCCCCGGTCGAGCTACGGGCGCCGTCTTCGGCCGCCACGAGGGATGGCGTACATGAGCAGGATCAGGGCGACGATGACCACCGCAGCGACGGCGACGATGGCGACGGTGGACGCGGCGACGATCACGCCACGTTCCTCTCCTGGAACTCGCGGGTGGAAACCAATCTTGCCCGTATTTCGCCAAAGACCCCTCGGTGGTCAGGTACCGAGCCCCAGGGTCTCCACCGCCGCGGAAGGGGAGGAGGCGTCTGAAGACGCCTCCTCCAGGGCTTCCTGTCTCTTTCCCGGGCGGCTAGGCCACGGGCGGCGGCTCGGACCTCTGCTCCTCGCGCGCCGGAGCTTCGGCCTGTCTCGTCTCAGAGGTCGTTCCTCCGGGAGCCTCGTCTGCGACCCGCGGGCCACCTGGGGCTTGCGAGATCGCCTCGACCAGCTCGCCGGTCGACTTCTCCTTGCCGAGATGCGCCACGTCCGCCTGCGCGAGCATGCCGACCAGCTGGTTCTCGCGGATGACGATCGGCAGTCGCCGCACCTGCTCCCTGGCCATCACCCTGAGCGCGTCGTCGAGGTCGTGCTCCGGGGTGAGCGCTGCGACATCGCGCGTGGCCACGTCGCCGACCACCGTCGTGTCGGAGTCGAGCCCACGGGCGACGACGCGCACGGCCACGTCACGGTCGGTGACGATTCCGACCAGCCGCTCTCCCTCGTCGACGACCGGCAGGGAGCCGATGTCCTCCTCGTCCATGAGTTTTGCAGCCTCGCGGACCGTTGTCCGGGCCGTCACGGCGCGCGGCCGCTGTGTCATCAGCTCTGAGATCTTCGTTCCCATTGTCGCCCCTCTCTGTGGATTTGGCTGCTCTTGACTCCGCTATCCGCTCGGTCGCAAGCCAAACCGGGGCTCGCACGTGGGACAGAACGCGTGGAGCTGCGCCTCGTCACCGAGGTGGAGAGTCCAGCCGCGTTCGCGGCGGTCATCGCGGCGGCCGCACTCGGCACACCAGAGTTGCCGGCGCGCGTCCAACGCCTCCGCGAGCAGGTCCCAGCATTCCTCGCGCGTCATGCGCCCATTGGAGCAGGGCTTTTCATGTTGTTTGTAAAATGTAATATGCTGCCGCCATGCCGATGCTCCACAGCTGCAGCTACACCGGCTGCGAGATCCTCACTCTGAGCCCCTACTGCTTCGAGCACGAGCGGGTCGTTCGCTCCGAGGTCGAGGCCGAGCGGACGCACACCGCCGCCCGCGACGAGCCCACGGCGAGAGAGCTCGCCGCGGCCGTCCAGCCCGCCACGTAGCCGGCGCTACCAGTTCCGGCGGTAGAGCAGGAAGCCGAGCGGGACGACGCCGGCGAGGACGAACCACGGCGCGAGCGCGACGCGCGCATAGCCGATCACGGACGTGGAGACGGGGGAGCTGCCCGCCTCGGCCTTGATCGTCTGCTCGAGCTCGTGCAGGTCGTTCTCGTCGAAGACCCGCCCGTGCGCCGCGTTCGCGAACCTGCTCAGCGCACCGGGGCTCGTGGGGTCGGGCCGGTAGCGCCGATCGACCTGGTCGTGCGTGTAGATCCGCTCGCTCGTCGCCCACACGTGCACGAACAGCGGGTGCACCGTCATGGCGCGGGCGAGGTCGTAGCCGACCGACGAGTGGATGGGAACCGCCTCGCCGTCGGTGAAGACGACGAGGATCTGATGCTCCACGCCGGGGCTGTAGAAGTGCGCGGTCGGGATCGGGTACAGCGCCGAGAACGTCGTGGCGCGCCCGCGGTAGATCTGGCCGGGGGGCGGGCGATTGATCCCCACCGACTGGGTGAGGGTGCGACGGAGGAGCCCGAAATTGGGCGTCGGCATCAGGACCGGGAGGACGCGGTCGGTCATCGCCGCCAGGCCCACCGGGATGTCGCCGAGCTTCCTGGCAACCTCCTCGGCCTCCTTCTTCGCACGCGCCAGCCGGGTCGGCCCATGCGCCCCAGTGCGCGCGAGCATCGACTGTGAGGTGTCGAAGACGAAGAACGCCTGCGTGTCCTGCCGCTGCCCCAGCAGGTGATGGCGGACGACGACCGGCTGCGCGGCGGCGACGCCCATGAGCACCGGCAGGAGAGCGAGGCACGCGACCACGCCCACGAGCTCGCGCCGGCGTGGAGCGGTCAGCGAGAAGAGGCGGCGGATGTGCTCCATCCGGGACTGGGCCAGCCACAGGGCCGCCAGCGGGACCGCGGCCGCAAGCGCGAACAGGGCGTCGATCGGTGTGAGGAACGTGAAGCCCATCAGAAACCTCCACCCTTGACACCCACGCCGTTCGAGCCGCCGAAGCCGAAGCCGCCGCGTGCGTCCTGGTCGAGCTTCGACTTGCCGGGACGCGCCACGCGCAGCAGGAGCTCGAGGTTGAGCTTCGCGTCGTAGTTCCTCGGATCCGCGATGACCGCCTGCTGGAAGTAGCCGATCGCGGTCTTGATCTCCTCCTTCTGCGTCGGGCTGTTGGCCGGTGCCGTGACGGTCATCACCCCGAGCAGGTTCGCGGCATGCGAGCGCTCCTCGGCAGTGGCCCCCGCCGTCATGAGCGTCTGCAACTCGGTCTCGGCCGCGACTCGCGTCGCAGCCAGGTCCGCCTGGCCGCCGGTGCTCGAGCCGACGTTGCTGAACCAGAAGAGCTGAAGCGCCTGCCGGTACGAGAGCGCGTCGTCGAGGCCGAGGACGGAGCGCGCAGGGTCGCCCGGGAGAACGGCCGGCGAGCGCCAGAGCCCGGGATGCGAGCGCTGGGCCCGGAAGTGCATATCGCTCTGCGTCATGGTGCCCTGCCACGCGCGCACGTCCACCGCGAACAACGCGCACACGGTGGCGAGGCCGAGCAGCACGACCGCGACGATGAGGGGGAGCGCGCGGCGAACGGGCTTCATGCGACCGACTCCGGGACGAGACGGGAGTTGAGACGCTCGTTCGCGGCCAGCAGCCCGACGAGGACGAGGCCGACCGCGAGCAGGGCCCAGGGAGAGGCGGCCTGGATCGGCTCGATCCGATGCTTGCCCGTCTTCTTGAACGCCTGCTGCCCGACGAACACGTTTGGACCGAACAGATGGGAAAAGACCTGGATGTCCCCCGGCGTGGCATTGAGCGGCAGGATCCGGATCGGGACGTGCGCCTGCCGGAGCGCGGTCGCCTCCTTGATGAGCGGGTCGCGGTCGTTCTGCGAGTCGTTGAGGTCACTCATCAGCACGATCGATCCGTGGGGCACGCGCGCGCGGTGGAGGGCGTTCAGGCCGGCTGCGAGACCGGTCGAGATCCGCGTTCCGCCGCTGAACACGCTCCACGGGCTCTGGCCGAAGATCGGCGAGCCGCGTTTGACGCGCTCCGGCACGAAGAAGCGCAGGAACTGCTGGAGCGCGTCCGGCGGGGAGTTGGGAGGCAGCAGCTCGTAGGCGACGTCGGAGAACATCACGAGTCCCACCGGCTGGTTCGCTGCGACGAGGCCGCGCACGACTGCTCCGACCCGCTCGAAGGTGGGGCCGGCGACGCTCGCGGACATGTCGAGGACGACGACACCGGTCTTCGCGCCGACGGGGAGCACCGCCGCGCGGCCGCTGCCGGCGGTGCGCGCGAGGAGAATCGCCGCGGCGAGCGTCGCGGTCAGCGCGAGCGCGAGCCCGATGCGCACGATGGTCGTGCGCCGGGCCGGCTCCGAGAGTCGGGAGAGGTCTCCCAGGCGGGTCGCGCCGCGGCGCGCAAACGTCGTCCCTCTCACAGCTCGCCCTCCCCGTTGCGGCGGTGGATGCCGGCGCGCTCCGAGATCTCCTCCACGTCCTCCTCCTCCGGCGTCTCGGGCGACCAGGCGAGGGCGCGGGCGGTCTCGGAGAGCTCGTGGACGTCGAACGGGAGCTCGTCGGCCACGCGCTCGAGCGCCTTCCGCTGCAGCGTCTCGTCGTCGTTCGCCCGTGCCCAGAAGAAGAGGGTGAGCGCCCGCTCGAGCGACGAGGACTCGGCCGTCGCCCTGCCGGCACGGGCCGGCCGGAACTGCAGTGCCCAGCGCCCCGCGATGAAGAGGCCTGCTGCTCCGAGCACGGCCGCGAGCGCGACGGCGAGCCAGAAGGCGCGGTCGGGAGACAGCCGGTAGTGCGGCGCCGAGACCGGGGTGACGTTCGACTGGTAGTACCAGATGAGACTCCGGTGCTCGAGGGCGTTGACCTCGTCCGGGCTGAGCTCGGAGAGGGAGGCGACCCGCTGGAAGAACGCGTCGACCGAGTACCGCACCTGCCCCTGCGGCGACAGATACTCGACGTGCGCGGGACTGAATCTGAAGATGTGCGTCAGGTCGGTCTTCTTCTTCGTCACCGGGAGGCACGCGATGGTGAGGCAGCGGAGCTTCCACGTCCAGGTCATCTGCAGGAGGCGCCCGTTGCTCGTGCGGGTCACGGTCGGCGGCCCGGCTGCTTCGTACGGGGCGAAGTGGACGATCGTGCGCACGTTCGCGGGAGCAACCCACCTCCGGTCGGCGAGAACCGCGACCCGGGCGGTGATCGCGTCGCCGAAGGTGTGCACCGCGGGGGTCACCGAGGCGTAGACCTTGAGCGGCAGGTTGCGGCCGAGGACGGAGCCGCCCTGCACGGGTGGCAGGTCGGCGCCTGCGGGAGCGGCGGCCGCGAGCGTTGCCAGCACGGCGGTGACGCCGATGACTGCGGCGCGCCTCATACGAGCGCTCCGCGCACCATCATCCGGAGGTCGGCCCAGCGCAGGAACGCGCCGAGGATCGCCCCCGGGTCGTGTGACTCGATCAGCACCGGCTCGGTCCCGAACGAGCGGAAGAAGCTCAGGAGCTCCGCGTGCCGTGCCTCGTGCTCGTCGCGCAGCCGCTCGGCCTCGGCGCGTGTCAGGTAGACCGGCACGACGGCTCCGGAGTCCGGGTCGGCGTAGGGCACGGTCACGGCGCCCACGTCCGGGAATGATCGCTCCCAGACCGGATCCTGGATCACGACCGGCACGAGCTCCCAGCGTTGCTCGAGCGTCCGCTGCCAGGCGGGCTCGTCCGGCAGGACGAGGAAGTCCGAAAGGACGAACACGAAGGTCTGGGTCGGCAGCTCGCGCCGGTGCCGCCGGAGATGCTCGAGGCCTCGGGAGACGGTGTCGGCGGGCGCCCCGAACGGCCTCCCCTCGAGCGTGCCCTGCGGCGCGAAGCGCTCGCTGCGGGGAGGGCGCCAGTGTGTCTCGCCCTCGGCTTCGTCGAAGTAGGCCGTGAGGCTGCGGGTGACGCGTGCGCTCTCGCGGATCAGGCGTAGGCACTCGAGCAGGGCCGCGGGCTTGTCGAGCCGGCGCAGCGGCGAGGGACGGATGCCGATGGACGGCCTGCGGTCGGCGACCATCACGACGTGCGGAGCCTCGTCCGCGAAGAACTCGTGGACGATGAACTCGTCGTTGTCGCGGACGGCGGAAAGGCGCGCCGACGCCGCCCAGTCGATCCAGGCGAGATTGTCGCCGGGAACGTACTGGCGCGAGCCCGCGACGTCGGAGCCGGTGCCCCGGCGGACGCTGCGAATGCCCCCGAAGGCGAGGCCGATCACTCGGCGGCGGGGGATCAGCGGGAAGGTCCCTGCCGCCATTGCCTACTCCGCGACCCGCACGGCGGGCATGCCCAAGCCCTACACCGCCGCGGCGGGGACGTCGAGGTCGATGTCGAAGCCCGGCTTCGGCGCCTGATCGAGGCAGCGCAGCTGGACCTCCTGCGAAGCCGCTTCCCAGCCGCGATCCCGGATCTCGGCTACGAAGCTCGGCCGGAAGAGCAGGCGGTGCATCAGCACGGGAACGAACAGCCGCTCCACGTCCTCCGGCGTCACGTACCGGCGGCCGTTCAGCGTCGCCCAGGCGCGGGCTGCGCGGTTGAGGGCGAGGGAGCCGCGCACCGAGCTGCCGATCGCGACCATCTCGAGGCTGCGGGTGGCGCGCACGAGATCGACGACCCAGCGCGCGACCGCCTCGTGCACGAACACCTCCCGCACCGCGGCGCTCATCGTCGCGATGTCGGCCACGTCGACGGCCGCCTCCAGCCGGGTCAGCGGGTGGCCTCCAAGCTGCTCGTCCACGATCCTGTTCTCGTCCTCGGCATCCGGATAGCCGAGCGTGGTGCGGACGAAGAAGCGGTCGAGCTGCGCCTCCGGCAGCGGGAACGTGCCCTCGTACTCGATCGGGTTCTGCGTCGCCATGACGAGGAAGGGCTCGACGAGCGTGCGCGTGACGCCGTCCACGGTCACCTGCTGCTCCGCCATCGCCTCGAGCAGGGCGGACTGCGTTTTCGGCATCGCGCGATTGATCTCGTCCACCAGGACGACGTTCGCGAACACCGGCCCGGGCCGGAACTCGAAATCCCGCTCGCGCTGGTTGAAGATCGAGAGGCCGGTCACGTCCGTCGGCTGCAGGTCGGGCGTGCACTGGATGCGGGAAGCCTGCGCTCCGTCGATCGACTGCGCGATCGCCCGCGCGAGCACGGTCTTCGCCGTACCCGGCACGTCCTCGAGCAGCACGTGGCCTCCGCAGACCAGGGCTGCGACTACGAGCGTGATCTGCTCGCGCTTGCCGTGCACGACCGTCTCGATGTTGTCGAGCAGCCGGCACGCGATCTCGTGCGCCTCGGCGTGCGTCTGGATTGCCAACCCGGACTCCCTTCGAAGAGCGGCCCTTGGTCCGCAGCCTAGCCTCACGGGCTGAGACGACAAAAGTGGGCAGAGGTTGGGGATTCACGGAAAAGCGTGGCGTGGATCGGTAGGCCGGGAGCACGCGTTGGCGTAGACGAATCAAGCGCCTTGAAAGGGACTCGTCGGCGCCGTAGGATCGCCGACGGGGTCGTCACCGAGTTGAGGAGTGTCCAATGGCCGGTTTGGAGGTGCGTGACTTCTCGGCGCCCGACGAGACGAGGGCGCCCGACAAGACGAAGGTCGACATCGTGCGCATGGGCGGAGCGAGCGTCGCCCGGATGTCCATGCAGCCGGGGTGGCGCTGGTCGGAGTGCATCAAGCCGGTCGCCGGCACGGACAGTTGCCAGGTGCACCACGTCGGGGTGCTCCTCTCGGGCACGCTGCACGTCGCACACGAGGACGGCACGGAGCAGGACATCGGTGCCGGCAACGCGTACGTGATCGAGCCGGGGCACGAAGCCTGGGTCGTAGGCGACGAGCCTGTCGTCGGTTACGAGTTCGACGCAGGGGCGGTGGAGGAGTACGCAAAGAGCTAAAAGGGCTTCGATCGTGGAGGGAGAGGTCAGGAAGGGCACGTCCCCGGCGCGTACTCGCCCCCTCGCGTGCCGGGCGTCAGTGGCTAGACAACGCGCCCTGCGTCGTTGCGCAAGCGACTTCCTGACCTCTCCCGCCAGATAGGACACTTCGTACGCATCCGTCGTCCCCAGGACGGCGAGGATGGCTTAGTCCGTCCGGCTCGGCTCCGCAATCGTCCCTCGAACGAGGCACGACGTCGGTAGCCGTGAGACTGGCCGTGCCGCCAGGGTGCGCGCGGCCGAGGTCGCTCACGATGTCTTGCAGAGACGGGTTCCGAGTTCGTGCACACCGCTCCTCGAGCGCAACACGACCGGCCCAAACCTAGACACTGCGGCGACAGGCGGACTCATGGCGAGTCCGCCTCCGCACTTTGTGGGACGAGTCAGTCGATCTTGAAGGCGACGTGCTTGAGCTGCGTGTACTCCTCCATCGAGTAGATCGACATGTCCTTGCCGTAGCCGGACTGCTTGTAGCCGCCGTGCGGCAGCTCGGACGAGATGGGGAGGAGGTGGTCGTTCACCCAGACCGCCCCGAACTGGAGCTTGCGCGCGGCGTTCATCGCGCGGCCGACGTCCCGGGTCCAGACCGAGGCCGCGAGTCCGTACTTCACGTCGTTCGCCCACCGGATCGCCTCGTCGTCGTCCGCGAACTTCTGCACCGTCACGACGGGGCCGAATACCTCGCGTTGCACGATCTCGTCCTCCTGCTTCACGTCGGTCACGACGGTCGGCTGCACCCAGTACCCGCCGTTGCTCGAGCCGGTGCCGCCGCCGGTGAGGATCGTCGCGCCCTTCGCGCGCTCGAGGAAGCCGAGGATCCGCTCCTGCTGGTCCTGTGAGATGACCGATCCCATCTCGGTCTCGTCCGAGAGCGGGTCGCCGACCTTTAGCGACTCGATCTGGGGCACGAGCTCCTCGAGCAGGGTGTCGTAGATCTTCGGGCCGGCGATGACGCGCGAGCCGGCGGTGCAGTCCTGGCCGGAGTTCCAGTAGCCGGCGAGCCGGATCCCCTCGGCAACCGCCTTCGGGTCGGCGTCGTCGAAGATCACCATCGGCGCCTTGCCGCCGAGCTCGAGGTGGACGCGCTTGAGCGTATCGGCGGCGGTGCGGGCGATGGTCTTGCCGGTCTCGACGTCGCCGGTGATCGAGACCATCCCGATCGCCGGGTGCTCGACGAGCCGCTGCCCGACCGGGACGCCGTCGCCCGTCACGACCTGCAGCACGCCCGGCGGGATGACCTCCTGCGCGAGCTGGACGAAGCGGAGGAGGGAGAGCGGCGTCTGCTCTGACGGCTTGAGAATCTGGAGGTTGCCCGCGGCGAGGGCCGGCCCCATCTTCCAGACGGCCATCATCAACGGATAGTTCCAGGGGCAGATGCCACCGACGATCCCGATCGGCTCGCGCCGGATCATGGACGTGTAGCCCTCGATGTACTCGCCGGCCGACTTGCCCTCGAGGTTGCGTGCCGCGCCCGCGAAGAAGCGGAGGTTGTCGGCCGAGAACGGCATCTCGTCGCGCGAGGCCATGAGCGGCTTGCCGACGTTGACTGATTCGAGCTGCGCGAGCTCCTCGGCGTGCTCGTCCATCACGTCGGCGAGCTTGTGCAGGAGCTCGGAGCGCTCCTTCGGCGTCTTCTCGAGCCACTCGGGCGCGGCGGCCTGCGCCGCCTCGACCGCGCGGTCGACGTCCTCCGCGCCGCAGCGCGGCACCTCGGCGATCGTCTCGCCGGTCGCCGGCGCGATCACCTCCATCGTCTCGCCGGAGGCCGCGTCGGCGAACTCGCCGCCGATCAGGATCTTGTACTGGGTTGCAGTTGTGCTCATGGTTCCCTCCCTTGCTTACACGGCGGGTATCTCGGCCGCTTCGACCGCCTCGGTCACCTGCGCCGCGCCACGGCGGATGACCCCAGTGTCGCGCATAACGCGCTGGGCGAGCGCGACGGGAATCACCGTGGCGGCGACGACGAAGAACGCGACGACGTTGACAACGGGTAGCTCCGAGCCGCGCTGGATCTTGTGCAGGATGAAGAGGGGCAGGGTCTCCTGCGCTCCGGCGGTGAACGTCGTCACGATCACCTCGTCGAACGAGAGCGCGAAGGCGAGCAGGCCGCCGGCGACGAGCGCGGTCGAGAGCACGGGCCAGACGACGAAGCGGAAGGTCTGCCAGCCGTCGGCGCCGAGATCCTGCGACGCCTCGAGCAGCGATGCGGAGCTGCGGCGCAGGCGCGCGACGACGTTGTTGTAGACCACCACGACGCAAAAGGTCGCGTGGCCGATCACGATCGTCCACAGAGACGGCGTCAGCTTCGCGGTGGTGAAGAAAAACGAGTTGAGGGCCATGCCCGTAATGATCCCCGGTAGCGCGAGCGGCAGGACCAGCAGGAACGAGACCGACTCCCGGCCGAAGAAACGGAAGCGTGCGACGGCGGCCGCCGCCATCGTGCCGAGCACGAGCGCAGCTCCGCTCGCGAGGAGCGCGGTCCTGACCGAGAGCCAGAGTGCGCTGCGCACATCGGGGTCATGCCACGTGACCCGGAACCAGCGCAGCGTCCAGCTCGTGATCGGC